>CAYRWH010000075.1:0-7884 GCA_964427935.1 uncultured Halobellus sp.
GGAACGGCGCTTGCGAGCGCCGTTCCGGCGAGGCTGGGGAGGCGTGAGGTGCGGTTGCTGTGCGGTGCGGGGTGGGACTCAAAGGGGCAGTCGCCGGACTACGTCCGGCTGCCCGAGGCGCGGAGCGCCTCGCTGCCGTGCGGGCGGCGTAGGCGTTCACGAGAGCAGAGCTCTCGTGAGCCAATCAGAACGCGTAGCGTTCTGATGACGATGTAAGCACCGCAACGAGGGAGCCTGCGACCGAGTGAGGAGCGCAGCGAGCGTACGCCGCCCGCACGGCTGGGGCTTTGGAAGTGTTCACCGACGATCCGTACTCAACCACTTATAAACGAACAGCTGGAGGGGTAGAAGCGTTCACCACAGCATCATCTACTTATAAACAGCCGCCAGCAACTCCAATAGCTCGTTTATAAACAACTACCAAACCGTATTGCGAGACCCACTCCCGCTATCGATCGAGAAGTGCCTCGATTTCGACACGCCACTGAAGAGTTTCGAGGGCAGACTCCCGATCGACCCGGACGATCAGGCGACGCCGATCCGCTCCCGATACGTCCCGTACTCGGACTCGAACACGGCCATTATTTCGCCCATCGTGGCATACGTCTTCACTGCGTCGACGATAGCGGGAAGGACGTTCTCCCCGGCCGCGACTGCCTCCCGAATCTCGTCGAGCGCGGCCTCGACGGCCTCGTCGTCGCGCTCGGCTTTCACCGATTCGAGCCGATTGAGCTGCCGTTCACGGGTCGTCTCATCGACGTGGAGCAGGTCGGGCTGTGTGTCCTCTTCGATCTCGTAGGCGTTGACGCCGACAACCGTCTCCTCGCCCTCGTCGACGCGCTCCTGGTACTCGTAGGCTGATTCCTGGATCTCGCGGTGGAAGTACCCCTCGTCGATGCCGCGGAGCACACCCGCTCGGATCGAACCGTCGCCCATCTCTCGTAGCTCCTCAATGTAGGCTGTTGCGTCGGCCTCGATTTCGTCCGTGAGCGCCTCCACCGCGAACGATCCGCCAAGTGGGTCAGCGATGTCGGCCGCGCCGGACTCCTCGGCGATGATCTGCTGGGTACGGAGCGCCACCCTGACGGCCTGTTCGGAGGGGAGCGCCAGCGCCTCGTCGAAGGAGTTGGTGTGAAGGCTCTGTGTTCCGCCGAGAACGCCAGCGAGCGCCTGTATCGTGACGCGGACGACGTTGTTCAGGGGCTGTTGAGCGGTCAGCGACTGGCCCGCGGTCTGGGTGTGGAACTTGAGTTGTTTGGAGGCGTCTGCCTCCGCGCCGTACTCTTCGTCCATCACGCGGGCGTAGATCCGGCGTGCGGCCCGGAACTTCGCGACCTCCTCGAAGATCGAGTTGTGAGAATTAAAAAAGAAGGAGAGCTGTGGGGCGAACTCGTCGATATCGAGTCCACGGTCGAGACACGCCTCGACGTACGCGAACCCGTCCGCGAGCGTGAACGCGAGCTCCTGCGTCGCTGTCGACCCCGCCTCTCGGATGTGGTAGCCCGAAACCGAGATCGGGTTGAATTTCGGCGTCTCGTCGACCGCGAACTCGATCGTGTCCGTCACCAGATCGAGGGAGGGCTCCGGGGGAACCACCCACTCTTTCTGGGCAATAAACTCTTTGAGCATGTCGTTTTGTAGGGTTCCCCTGAGTTCTTCGCGCGGGACACCCTGCTGGTCGGCGATGGCGACGTACATCGCGTAGATCACCGGTGCGCTCGGGTTGATCGTAAACGAGGTCGACACCTCGCCAACGTCGATACCGTCGAACAGAATCTCCATGTCCCGAAGCGTGTCGACGGCGACCCCCTCCTTGCCGACCTCACCGAGCGACATCGGGTCGTCCGAGTCGAGTCCCATCAGCGACGGCATATCGAAGGCGGTCGAGAGTCCGGTTTGACCCTCCTCAATGAGGTAGTGGAACCGCTCGTTCGTCTCCTCGGCGGTGCCGAAACCGGCGAACTGTCGCATGGTCCACGTCCGCCCGCGGTACATCGTCGGGTAGACACCGCGGGTGTACGGCTCCTCGCCGGGAAAGCCGAGGTCCTCGTCGTAGTCGAGGTCGGCGACGTCGGCAGGCGTATACAGACGGTCGACCTCCCGGTTCGAGACGGTCGCGAACCGCTCGCTGCGCTCGCCGAACCGGTCGAGTACGGGGTCGAGCGTCTCCGACTCCCACTCGGCGTGAGCCTCGCGGATCGCGGAAAGCTCCTCGTCGTCGTACATACCCTCGGATACCCGCCACGTATTCATAAATATTGTTTATGAACGTTTTGTTCGGCGAGAGGTTTGCGTCGCGGTGTTGGCGACCCAATCTCAGTCGCGTGACCCACGTCGCGGGAGCGCGACGACTGGAACCGGCGCGTCCGTCACGAGCGTGATTGTGAGGTCACCGGAGAGGAACCGAAGAATTCGATTACCGTCCCGGGGGCGGTATGCGATGGCGGTCGCATCGACCGCCTCGACGGCATCAAAGATCGTTTCGGCAATGTCCTGGCCGTACGCCGTGTGTTCGTCGGCGTCCGGAAACACCGTCCGAACGGCGTCATACGATTCGGCCGCGACCGTTCTCGACTGTTCGACCGGCGTTTTATCAGGCGCTCCCTGCGTCGTCTCGACGACGTGAAGCGCGGTCACGTGGTCCGGATCGTATGGTTCGAGCGCTCTCGCCGTCGCCAGCGCGTCGTCCTCGTGTGCGACCGGGAGGAGAACGTTGGTGAGTAGTTCCTTCCGGCTCCCGTCACTTGTTGTGGTCATACGGCATGGTGTCCGTTCAGGAGATACATAACTGCTCTTCCGATCAGCACGAGTCGGGTCTCAGTCGTCGATCCCGGCGATGAACAGCGCGAGCACCGGCACGATCTCCAACCGGCCGATCCACATCAGGACGATCATTACGACCTTCGTCGTGTTCGGGAGGAACTCGTAGCTACCGAACGGGCCGAGCGGTCCGAGCGCGGGACCAACGTTCCCGATCGTCGCGAGCGACGCGGCAAACGCCTCGATCCCCGAAAGCGGGTCTCCGACCCGCGCGGTGTCCAACTCGATGAATATCGCCGCCAGCGCGAATATGAGTAGGTACAGCATACTGAAAACCAGTATTCCGCGGACCACGTTCTCGTCGACAACCTCGCCACCAAGTCTGACGGGTCGGACCACGTCCGGATTCGCCGTTGTGTACAGTTCGCGTCGTAACGTTTTCAACACGACGAGCCACCGAATGACCTTGATTCCGCCACCGGTCGAGCCAGCCGACCCGCCGACGAACATGACCAGAAGGAGGAAATACTGTGTCTGGATGTCCCACTGCGCGAAGTCAGCGGTCGCGAACCCGGTGGAGTTCATCAGCGACGCGACCTGAAACGCTCCCTGACGCAGGGCGTTCTCCACGTTTCCTTCAGTGAGGCCGCCGATCTCCGTCACGGGTGCCCCGCCGTAGAACAGCCCAACCGAAAGCACGCCGGCCAGTCCCGTCACCAGTCCGAGGTACGTGCGGAACTCGGTGTTTTCGAGCATTTGCGTCGGATCGTCACGAAGGAGATACCAGAACAGCGCGAAGTTGACGCCAGCGAGCACCATAAACGGGATAAACACCCACTGTGCCACGGGCGAAAAGGCCGCAATACTATCGGCCTCCGGGGAGAACCCGCCTGTTGGGAGCGTTGAGAACCCGTGTGCGATCGCGTTGTACGGGGTCATGTTCGGCGCGAGATCAGTAACTCCGAGCACGAATAGGAGAACCATCAACACGGCAGTAAACCCCATATAGATGAGCCACAGCGCCCGGGCCGTCTCGGCGATCCGGGGCGTGAGCTTCTGGAGCCCAGGGCCCGGTGCCTCCGATTTCATCAGCTGTGCGCCGTTGACCGCGAGCTGTGGGAGGATCGCTACCATCAGGACGATGATTCCCATTCCCCCGAGCCACTGTGTCAACTGGCGCCACATCAACACGGCGTGTGAGTGCTGTTCGAAGCTGATCTCGGCGGTGACCGTCGCCCCAGTGGTCGTGAACCCACTCATCGACTCGAAGAGCGCGTTTATTGGGTGACCGAGCGCGGAGCCGTTTCCGTACCCCGCGAGGAGGTACGGAATCGCGCCGACAACTGCGGCCATGAGCCACGCGAGCGAAACGACAGCGAGCGCGTCGCGCGGCCCTAACTCGGGGTCGGGATCGAGTCGTTCGAGCGTGAGGCCGATCAGGACACCGATCGCTATCGATGCCGCAAATACCCAGATGTCCTCCCAGTAGATCACGGCGATCACGAGCGGGAGTGCCATGGCTGCGGAGAGGTACTTCACAATGCTTCCGGTGTAGCTGAGCGTGGCTCGCGCGTCGATCGTTCGTGTCATGATGTCCAGAACGCCTTGGTGAACAGCACGAGCACAGGAATAATCTCGATGCGACCGATCCACATCAAGACGATCATCACGCCGCGGGTGCTCATCGGGAACGACGCGTACGTTCCGTACGGTCCCGCGTCACCGAACGCAGGCCCGATGTTGAGGAACGTCGATGCGGCCGCACCCATCGCCTCGAACTCAGAGACGCCGACACCGGCCCGCTCGGCGTCGACGACGATGAACACGGTGAGAACGAAGAATATCACGATACTCAAAAGAATGTACGAGTAGATATCCCGAATCGTCTCCTCGTCGACCGGTTTCCCTGAGTTCCGAACCGGTCGAACCGACTCGGGGTGAATCGCGGTAAACAGGTCTCGTTTGAATGCTTTTAAGGCTACGAGCCAGCGGAGAGACTTGATCGAACACGTCGTCGATCCGACCATCCCGCCGACGAACATCCCCATGAACAACACGTATTTTGCTCCCGGTGCCCAGAGTTCGAAGTCCGTGCTCGCGTAGCCCGTCGTCGTTACGATCGACGCGACGTTGAACAGGGCGTGACGGACGGTTGCTTCCGCCCCAAACTCGATGCCCGGATCAGTGTATAAGACGAGTGCGACGATGGCAGCGAACGTGGCAAGCACCCCCAGATAGAAGTGGAACTCGTCGTTTTTTACCAGGCGCATCGGCTCACCGTTGATGGCGAAGTACATGAGCACGAAGCTCGTCGACCCAGCGATCATAAAGGGGATCACAGCCCACTGGATGGCTGGATGAAACGCCCCGACCGAAAGCGGCTCCGGAGAGAATCCGGCCGTCGCGACCGACGTGAACGCGTGTGCGATCGCGTTGTACAGATCCATCCGCGGGTCGAACGCGAGCCCGAGCGCGAGGTAGACGGCGACCGCAAGGACCGTCAAACCGAGATACAACCCCCAGATGAGCCGCGCAGTCTGTGATATCTTCGGCGTGAGCTTGTTCAGATCACGGGTCTGCGTCTCCGACTCCATCAGCTGTGCGCCACCGACCCCGAGTTCAGAGAGGATCGCCGTCGCGAGAATGAGGATGCCGAGCCCGCCGAGCCACTGGATGACCTGTCGCCACATCAACACCGACTGCGAGTGGAGAGAAAAATCCTCCAACACGGTCGCGCCGGTCGTCGTCAGTCCGCTCATCGCTTCGAACATAGCGTTTACCGGATGAGCGATCGTCCCGACGCCAGCAACGAGGAACGGAACTGCGCCGACGGCGGCGACGAGCAGCCAGATCGCCGCCACGGCGAGAAACGCCTCTCGTGGGCCGAGGGTCTCGTCCGGATCGCGGAGGTAACGCAAGCCGGCACCAGCCGCGAGCGTCGTCGCTATCGCGGCGAGAAACGGCAGCGGCGACTCGCCGTAGTACAGTGCGACGAGCAGCGGAAACGACAAGGGGACGGTCAGATAGACGAGCACGTCGCCGGTCAACCCGGCGCTCGCTCGCCAGTCGACGCGAATCCTGCGTCCGGACATCACGCCATCGCCGCAAGTTCGGTGGCAAATGACGTTTCGACGAGTGCGACGACACTGTCACCGGGTCGAAGCACGGTATCACCGCGTGGCGTGACGTGTTGTCGATCCCGGATGATCGCGCCGATGACGAACTTCGCGTCGATCTCCTCGACCAGCGTCGCTATCGGTCTTCCGACCAGCGCACAGCCGTCAGAGAGTTCGAGTTCGAGGACTTCCGCCTGGTCGTTCTCGAGAACCGCGATGTTCTCCGCGACGCTGTCAAAGGTGAACCGCGTAATCTCCTCGGCTGTCACCGTCCGCGGATTGATCGCCACGTCGATGCCGATTTCCTCGAACACCGTCACGTAATCCGCGCTGTCGACGACCGAGACGACCCGGTCGACACCGAGTCGCTTGGCCAACACCGAAACGAGGAGGTTGCGTTCGTCGGCGTCGAGCGCGCTGACAACAATATCGGCCTCGTCGACGTGTTCACGCGTCAGGAACTCGGTGTCCGTCGCGTCGTGTTGCATCACGACGGTGTCGGGAAGCTCCTCGGCGAGCCACCGTGCCCGATCCGGATCCTGCTCGATGAGTCGGGACGAGAGCCCACGCTCTTCCAGTATTCGAGCCGTCTGGTATCCAATTTCGCTTCCGCCGACGATCACGACCTCGTCGGCCTGATTCGGCGTCGAATCGGGTGCGATGTCGTTCGCAAACTCCTGTACGCTTTCCGGGCTCCCGACAACGACGGCGCGGTCCCCCGGCTCGATCCTGGTATCACCGCGCGGAATGGTCATCTCGCCGTCGTGGAACAGCCCGACGAAGGTGAGCGACTCGAAACGGTCCGCTTCCATGACCGTCTGATTTGCGACTGGACTGTCGTCGCCAATTTCGAACTCGGCCATCTGTACCAGTCCACCCGCGAACGGGTCGACATCGACGGCCGCGGGGAGACCAATGACACGAACGATGTTCTCGGCAGTGAGCAGATCCGTACACACCATGAAATCGACACCGTAGGCGCGGTCGTCCCGCTCCCACGTGTGAAGATAGTCGGTGCTCTTGACTCGAGCGATGGTGAACGACGCGTCGAAGGTCTTTGCGGTCCCGCAGGCGACGAGGTTCGTCTGATCGTCGTCGGTACAGGCGATGAAAATATCCGAGTCGGCGACACCCGCAGCCTCCTGTACCGGTGATGCGGTGCCGTCTCCGGCGATCGTCAGCACGTCGTACTGGTATTTGAGGTCCTCCGTTCGGTCGGAGTCAATGTCGATGACGACGACCTCGTGGTCGGGCGCGAGGCTGGCGGCGATGCTCGTGCCGACCTCGCCGGCGCCGACGATGACCACGTACATGGGGTCACCGACTCACCGGACCCACAAGTGGGTTACTATCCCAGACCCCTACTGGCCGCCGCCGAAGGCGGCAGGCTCCTCCCACGCGTTCCGGCCAGAGACGGTCCGCTGTGGGAAGGGGATCGTGATGTCCTCCTCGTCGAACCGCTGTTTCACCGCCTTGACGTAGTCGGCGCGCGCCTTCACGAAGTCCGAGCGAGAGGGTTCGTTGATCCAGATCCGCGACTGAAGCCCGACGTACGAGTCCGCGAGTTCGGTCAGCCGTACCGACGGAGCGGGCTCCGCGAGGATCGCGTCGCTCTGTTCCGCCTCCTCGATGATGATCTCCGTCGCCCGGTCGACATCGTCCTCGTAGTCGATTCCGAAGACGAATTTCATCCGGAGCTGGCTCTTCGCAACCGGGTTCTTTACGACACCGCTCGTAAGCGCGTGGTTCGGCACGGTGAGTAGTTCGTTATCGAACGTTCGGACGCGGGTGACGCGAAAGGAGATGTCCTCGACGATTCCCGAGTTGTCGTCCCACTCGATCCAGTCTCCGATGCGGAACGGCTTGTCAGTGTAAATAAACACGCCCGCAACGAAGTTCCGGATCACGTCCTGTAGCGCGAAGCCAACCGCCAGCGTCGCCGCGGCCGCGATGGTCGCCAGCGACCGCAGGAAGTCCTCGTAGCCGGCCGCGCCGAATGCGACCGTAA
>CAYRWH010000076.1:0-7840 GCA_964427935.1 uncultured Halobellus sp.
TCGTCGTCGTCCTTCATCGCATCGAGGCGGCCAACGAGTTCGTCGGTGTCGTCACCGCCCTCGACGGACACGTCGCCGTCGTGGTCGTGTTCGTGGACGTTCACTGCGCCGTCCTCGTCGGTGTCAACCTCCTGTCCCCCCTGCTCGCTCTCGTCGTACGATCCGAATCCCATGACACGGCTTGCGCAGCCACGAGTGAAAAAGGCGATGACCGTCTCGCGCTTCGATAGGGATCCACACGCAGGTGGATCCTCGCGCGTGGACGAGTCAGACGAACGTCTGACGCCCCCTATCGTTTATATCTCCCGGGCGACTGCTACCGGGTGTGCCAGTACGCGGCGGGAGTCCGATAGACGAACTCACGGTTCCCTCGGGAACCACCGTCGAGGAGCACGACATCGTCGTCGATGGGGATGTGCTCGTTGGCGGCCAGTCAACCGTCGAGTTCGGACTTCGCGGCCGCAACGTCGCAATCGGCGAGCGCGTCGCGGTTGAGGACGATATCGAGGCCGATGGTGACTGTCGACTCGATACGTGGTGTTCCGTCGACGGCAACGTGCTCGTCGGCGAAGACGCCTATCTCGGGGAGCGCGTCACCGTCACGGGGCGGCTGATGGTCTCCGGCGACCTCGATATCGGTGACGACGTGACCATCGAAGAGGGGTTCGAGGCAAACGGCTGGATCGTCATCCGAAACCCGGTTCCCACGCTCGTCTTCTATTTTATCGTGCTCTCACAGCTGCTTCGAGCGGGGGAGACCGATGCTGCTGACGAGCTTGCCGAGGCCCTCGCGGACGGCGACGAGGTGCGTGACCCACTCCTGATCCCCCGCGGCGCGGAAGTCTCAGACGATGCGTGGCGGGTGTCGACTCCGGCGACGGTCGGTGACGACTGCCGGATCCACGGAAACCTGCGTGCGGAGTCGATTACAGTTGGCGAGCGGAACGAGGTGTTCGGCTCACTTCGAGCCCGTGAGGACGTGGTCGTTGGCGCGGACACCACGATCCACGGCGACGTGACGACTCGTAGCGGGACGGTGACGGTGCGGGCCGGCGCGCGAGTGCGCGGAGATGTCTCCGCCGGCGACCTCGTCATCCACGACGGAGCGGAGGTCGACGGGAGCCTCCGCGCCCGCGGTGAGATGAAACTTGTACAGCAGACCCAAACCGACGCTGACGACGACGAGGGTGACGACGAAGACGCTGCTGAGGACGGCGAGACCGGCACCGAAAACGACGAAGACACTGCTGAAGACGGCGAGGCCGGCACCGAAAACGACGAGGCTGGGAATGACCCGGCCGACAAGGAGCCGGGTGAGGACCTCAGAGGCGACGCTGACGCTGAGACTGGAGTCAACGAGGAGTCAGAAGTCGAGAGAGACGAATCCGACTCAGATGACACGGAGTCGCCCCCCCTGTCTCCTGCCGGCGACTCGGCCGACCGAGACTAAGAAGCGCTACAAACGGACGTTTCGATCGACCGGATCCGACCTGTTCACAGCCGGCTAGTCTGCCGATTAACCCGATTTTAGCCGACTTTATTTCGCTTAAGATTTAATGGACACAAGACACTTATCCGGACCGCCGGAACGACCGGATGCGTCATGACACCATCCGTGACCACGACCCGCCGTGCGACGATGGCGGGACTGGCCGCGTTCGCTGTGACGGGAAGCGTAACTACCGCCACGGCAGCCGACGAAGATGAGTGGGTCGTTGAGCCGACGGAGACGGACGGCACGCTTCACGATGTCGTCTCCGCCGACGCGGGACGGTTCGCCGTCGGCGACGGCGGTGTACTCACCGCCCCCGGCCCGGACGGCTGGGTCACGCTCCGTGACGGTGGCCCCTCAGGAAACGGAAACGACTTGTACGGTGCCGCGGTCACCGATGACGGAGAACGGGTCTGGTTCGTCGGTGCGAGCGGTGCGATCGGCGAGTACGACCCCGCAACCGAGACGTTGATCGACCGGTCGGCACCGATGGACAACACGAACAACTACAACGCCATCGCCGTCACCGGTCCCGCCGGCGACGCAGATGTCTTCGTCGCCGGTGACTCCGGAAAGATCTACTACAGCTTCGCGAACGGCGAGGAGGGAACCTGGGAGGACGTGACACCCGGGAGCGGCTCCGCACTTCCCGATATCGAGATGTACGACTCCCGGAGCGGCCACGCCATCGACACGAACGGGCGCGTGTTTGCGACCGACGATGGCATCACGTGGGAGCCGATCGGAATTGAAGACGCCGATGTTACTTTCTACGGTCTCGATAGCGACGCGGCGGACGATGTCGCCGTCTCGGGCGGGAACGGAACCGTACTGACGTACGACGGGGTGGACTGGACGCCCGACGCCCTCGGAGATGCGGTCCTCACCGACATCGACACCGACGGCGACACGGGACTCGTCGTCGGTGGCGGCGGTGTCGTACAGGAGCTAACGCCGGACAGGCGGGTCGTCCGCGACACTCCGACCGGCGAGAACCTGACGGCCGTTGATCGGGACGAGGACGCCGTCGTTGTCGGTGCGGGCGGCACCGTACTCCGGCGGTAGTGCGCTCCGATACGGCCTCCTCGTTCACTCCCCTTCGCTCAGCCGACGAACACCGCCTCGTCGAGTCGTTCACACACCGTGTCCGCGAGGGTTCGCAGGTTCTTGGTGTCCTCGCGGTTGTACGAGACCAGCGTGTCGAGCGCGCCGTCGTCTCCGCGCTCGTACTCGTGCCACAGACGGACCGCGTCACGTCCGGATAGGTCAGGACGGTCGCGACCGATCCCGATCTCGTTCTCGATCGGTTTCAGTCCGCCTGAGAGCCCGATCCGCTTACACGGGTACATGAGATCGAGGTGGGGGGTGTCGATGTCCAGCCCGAACGAGGTCTCCAAAAACGGGACATCGAAGCGCGCGCCGTTGAACGTCGCCAGCAGATCGGCATCCCGGAACTGTGCTTCGAGGCGGCGAGCCGTGAGGTCGTCGCCGGCGACGAGCGTGGTCGTCTCGCCGTCCTGATGAAAGCTGACGGTCGTCACCTGGTCGCGGTGTTCGTCGAGCCCCGTGGTCTCGATGTCGAAGAAACAGGTCGTCTCGCGGAAGTCCTCGTAGAGTCGCCAGCGCTCCCCGCTCGGAAACCGGCGGTCGAAGTACGGGGCGTCTCCGTCGTCGAGGCGAGCCCGCGCGTCCGCGATGAACGACTCGATCCGATCAGCCGTTGTCGACCCGACGCCAGACACGTCGATGTCGCGGTCGAAGTCGTCCCAGGTCCGAACGCCGCGCTCCCAGAGGCGGCGTTCGGTCCGCTCGCCGACTCCCTCGACCGGGATGAAACTGTTCTCGATTCGCATATTCGGTCTCGGGCGGTGCGCGGGCAAAAACCCCGCGGAGGCGAGAGTCGCGATAGCGTGAGAATCGTTGCGAGGGAGGTGCTCGGTTAGGGGACGATGACTGCTCTCCCGTCGATCTCGCCGTGTTCGAGCTTCTCGGCAACTTCGTTCACCTCGTCGAGACCGTACCGACTCGTGTGGAGATCCACGTCACCCTGTTCGACCAGCGCGACGAGTTCCTGTAGTTCGGCATACCGCCCGACAATGTTGCCGACGAACGAGAACTCGCCGTTGACGAGCCCCTGCGCCGGTTCGTGGATATGACCTCCGTATCCGATGATATGGTGATCTCCGCCGGCAGCAGTTATCTCTGGAGCATAGGCCGTCGTCACGTCCTCGCCGACGAAATCCAGCACCTGCGCCGCACCGGTGCCGTCGGTGATCGCGTCAACCTCCGACGGAACGTCCGACGCAGTCGGGTTGACGACGTGGTCGGCTCCGTACCCCTCGGCCAGCTCCAGTGCCGAGTCTTTCAGATCGATCGCGGTGATGCGCGCGGCGCTCATCGCGTTCAGACACTGGAGTCCGATGTGTCCCAGTCCGCCAACACCGATGACGACGGCGTGGTCGCCGGGATTCAGTGCCGAAACCGCCTTTTTTGCCGCGTGGTAGGCCGTGATCCCGGCGTCAGCGTGAGGCGCAATGTCGATCGGTTCAACGCCGCTCGGAAGTGGGATCACCGACCGCTCGCTAGTGTGGAGATACTCCGCGAAGCCGCCGTCCGTCGTCAGACCATTGAACGCGTCGTTCTCACAGTACATCGTCTCGCCGAGTCGGCAGGGGCGACACGTTCCACAGGTCTGGACGGGATGGCAGATCACCGGGTCGCCTTCGGAGACGAGGTCAACCTCCGAGCCCACCTCAACGACCGTGCCGGCGTTCTCGTGTCCGAGCGTCATCGGCAGGGGTTGTGGGACGTACTGCTCCCACATGCCCTCGATGATGTGGTTGTCAGTCTGGCACCACCCCGCCCCCTCGACGGCGACGATGACGTCGTCGGGACCGGTTACCGCCGGCTCGTCGACCTCATCGATTGAGAGCCCATTCATCATGTCGTCCGTGTACTCGTGGAGTCTGGCTGCTTCCATGTGGGTTGGTACACACGATCGATCATAAACGTTCGTTGTGAACACGGACCATAGTTCTCACAACATCGACCTGAACTCACCCAGTGGCGGAAAGCGAAGGGCCTCACCGGAGTCTGACTCGATCACGATCGGCGCTACCCGGTCTGCGTTGGTGACGAGCGGCGTCTCGAACGCAGCTGTCGTCATGTCGTTCACGACGACGCCCGGTGCGAGGCGGGTGAACGCGGGGAGACAGAGCACATCGCTGCCGTGGTAGTGGTCGGCGGCGTGGAGAAAACACGGTCGTCGGTCTCCCTCAATCTCGATGGTCGGATGAACGTGGCCGAAAACGTACCGGTCACCAGCAGTTTGGGGAGGCTCGTGACCGTGACAGATCACGGTTCGTGGAGCACTCTCGTCCCCATCGAGAACGTACTCGTCGTGGATCGGCTTGTTCCGCGCTGCTGGCAGCGCGGTGTCGTGGTTGCCGGCAACGAGTTCGATGGCTGCTCCCGCGTCGTGACAGGCCGTTTCGAGACGGCCGAGGGTGTCAATACTCCGGTCGCTGATTCGACGGAAGGCGTGAACGACATCGCCGGCGACGACGACGGTTTCGGGCTCGAACCGCCCGAGGAGTGACACAAGCCGGTCGTGAAGGTCCTCGCGCTCGCCTACTGGCAGGGCAACCGCGGATGATTCCCCCCGTCCGACGTGGAGGTCCGCGAGGACGAGTGCGTTTGCCGCCTCAAGATAGACGGCTCTGTCGGCGAAGACGGCGTCGTTCACCGGCGGGCACCGGGGGACGCGTCGGAACGACCGCGGCGTGCGTTCCGGTCCGCCGTCCCCTCAGCGTGGTCGCTCGCGGTCGCGTACGCCTCTTGAACACGAATAAACGCATCCTCGTCGCCGCCCCGATCGGGATGTGTCTCTTTGACGCGCTCGCGGTACGCCTCTTTTACCTCGTCAGCGGCAGCATTCGCGGGGAGGCCGAGTTCCGCGAACGCGGCGTCGACGGCGTCGGTACGCGGAGGCCGACCCGGATCGGGACCCCAGTCGGGTTCCGCTACGTCGAACGGGAGACGGCGGCCGAGACCCCGTCCGGGCATCTCGTGTTCACAAAGAACAGTATACACGCCCTCACCGTCGAGTCGAAAGTAGTCGTGTGCGTCGAACGTGATGGCTACGTCGCGCTCAGGCAGATAAAACGGAATGGTCACGCCGCCGACCGAATGGTTCTCGTTGAACTGCTCGCCGATCGCGGTCAGATACGACCGTATTTCGGCGTGCCGCCGGTCGTCGCCCACGGATCTCGACGTTCCACCTTCACCCGTCGGGGCCGGTGCGAAGCGGTTGCCGAGGTAAAACACGAGCGCAACGCCGACAGACGCGACGATCCCGAGGGCTACTCCGAGGAGTACCCACGGCGGAACGACGGCGGCTCCCTCAGCGGTCACGCTCTCTGTTACGGTTCCGTGCGTATCAACCTCACGTCCACAAAAACGAGTTGAGCCGAGCGATCAGATCATGCCCTTCGCTTCGAGCCCCTCCAGTATGTCGTCGACGAGGGATTCGACGTCGTCGTAGGGGAACTCTTGTTCGCTGCCGAGTTTAGCGGCCATCTCCATGGCTGTGAGGCTCACGTCACCTGCCTCGAACTTGGTACCGGGTCCGTTCGGCAGCGCCGGCACGAGGTCCATCTGGTTCTGTACCGGGTAGTCCGCATCGCCGAACGCGTCCAAGAACTGTTCGCGGAGTTCCGCTTTGACATCAGTCATACACGGATGTGTCCGGAGGGGCCGCAAAAGCGTTGCGGAACCACCCTAAACTTGTTTATCGTGTATTGCGGTTTCCCACGGTGAAACAGCGGCGGCCAGTGCCGGATCCTGCGGTACTTTGCGTCTGGGGTCACCAGCACTGAGCATGTCGTTCGAATTCGACTACAACCTGCTGTGTGAGCTGACGGAGGCCCGCGGGGTTCCCGGCTACGAGGACGACGTGCGAGACATCGTCCGCCGGGAGTTCGCTGACCGTGTTGACCGCGTCAGGACCGACGCGATGGGGAACGTTGTCGGAACGATCGAGGGCGACTCGGACTACTCGGTCGCTGTCGCAACCCATATGGACGAGATCGGGTTCATGGTCCGCCACGTCACCGACGAAGGGTTCGTCCAGGTCGATCCGCTCGGGGGGTTCGACGCGCGCGTACTCCGCGCACAGCGCGTCACCGTCCACGGCGAGGAGGATCTTACCGGCGTCATCGGCTCCGTCCCACCACACACCCTGACGGAGGAGCAACAGGAGAAGGACGACGAGGTGTCGGACGTATTCATCGATCTCGGCCGCGATGGCGAGGCAGTCGAGGAGTTGGTGAGCGTCGGCGACCTCGTCACGCTCGACCAGAAAACGACGCGGATGGGCGACCGAGTGACCGGCAAGGCGCTCGATGACCGCATCTGTCTGTTCGCCGCGCTTGAGGCGGCGGATCGGATCGAGGACCCGGCGGTGACTATCCACTTCGCGGCAACCGTCCAGGAGGAGGTCGGACTCCGTGGTGCGCGGGCACTTGGCGTCGACATCGACCCTGACCTCGCAATCGCGCTTGACGTGACCGTCGCCAACGACGTGCCCCAGATCGGTACGGAAGCCGACGCGGTGACGGAGCTCGGCGCGGGGACAGCGATCAAACTCAAGGACTCCTCGGTGATCACGAGCCCGAAGGTCCATGGCCGGTTGACCGATGTTGCCGAGACAGCGGGGATCGAGTACCAACACGAGGTGTTGCCTGCGGGCGGCACCGACACGGCTGGGTTCCAGAACACCCACGGCGCAAAGCCCGTCGGGGCGATCTCGATCCCGACCCGGTATCTCCACACCGTCACCGAGACTGCCGACGGCGACGACGTGGCGGCGACGATAGACCTGTTGACGGCGTTTTTGGAGTCGGAGACGGGAGACCACGACTACACGCTGTGAATCGAAGACACGGTGTGAATCGAGGACCTTCTCTCGCTGTCGTGGTGACGGGACGGGTGCTCGCTCGGTGCGGATAGGCCGGCACAGACCAAACTGGTTTTAAGCGTCGATGTCGAACCGTCGTATAAGGTAGATATCCATGGAAATGCCACGTCGTTTCAATACGTACTGTCCTCACTGTGACTCCCATCACGAACACGAGGTCGAGAAGGTCCGATCGGGTCGGGCAACCGGAATGAAACGCGATGCGCGCCAGCAGCGTCGAGCGCTCGCGACGATCGGCAACGCTGGCGGGTACTCGAAGGTACCCGGTGGCGACAAGCCGACGAAGAAGACCCACCTGAACTACCGCTGTAGCGAGTGCGGCAAGGCCCACATGCGCGAGGGCTGGCGCGCGGGCCGACTCACGTTCCAGG
>CAYRWH010000077.1:0-7770 GCA_964427935.1 uncultured Halobellus sp.
AGAGTTCGTCAGCGAGGAACAGGCCGCAGAAGACCTCATCGCGTCCGGTATCGAGGCGTACAACGTTAGCGTCGTTGATGACGACCCCCGCGACGAGATGCTTGACGGTGCGGAAAATAACATGTTCGATACCGCACAGGACCCGGGAAGCCTCGAAGACGACCGTTTATAAGCTGGGAGACGGCTAATATCTCGACCCAAGCGCACAATTCGCTAGCAACGCGACCAGACCGACGCCCATCACCCCCGCGAGTAGGGCGAACGCGACCGCCCACCCCGCGACATCCGAGACCGCGCCGACGACGACGCTGCCGGACGCGCCAAACACCATGTAGGCGGTGCGAACGAGTCCGAACCCCGCCCCGCGCTCGGCATCCGACAGAAGATCCATGAACCGCGACTGAAGCGGCGCGCCCCACGACATTGCCAGTCCGACGAGGAGGACACCGAAAACGACCGGGGCAAGGCCTGTCCCAGATCGAGTCGAGACGACGAGCAGGCCGTATCCGACGACCCCGGCCGCCATCGTCAGGATGACCGCCCGGTCGCGGCCGATTCGATCCGAGAGCGACCCCGTCAACGGCTGGGTCCCGCCGTGAACGAGAAAGTACAGCGAAAAGAGCAGCGCGGAGAGCGCGGTCGAGAGGCCGCCCCCGACCTCTAGGAACGTCGGGAGGAAAGAGGCGGTCGCCTGCCACGTGAACGCACCGAGCGTCGCCAGCGCGGTCGTATAGAGGATAGCGGGCCGCGAGAGGAGTTCGGCGAGCGGCCCCACGGCGAACCGCTCGCCCATTGGCTGGTCAGGTCGTCGCGGTTCGGTCGGTCGTATCCGCCACGCGAACAGCACGAACACGGGAAGCGCGGCGAGCGCGCCGAGAAGGACTCCGACTCGCCAGCCGTATCGGGACCCGACGAGCGCGGCCGCGGGGGGTGCGGCGAGACCGGCCAGCGGCCCACCCGCAACGTGGATACCGATGGCGCTCCCGATGTCGTCGAATTGCCGAGTGAGAAACGTCGTCGCCACGGAGTAGTGTAAGCCCGCACCCGCGCCGAGAACCACGGTGAAGAGCATGAACGCAACGATAGACGGGGAGATGGCAATAAGCACAGAGGCGAGTATCGTCGAGCCGACTGCTGTCAGGATCACGGTTCGCTCGCCGTAGCGGTCGCCGAGGACACCCGAGGGGAACTGTGCCAGCGCGTACGCGAGCCACATCCCCGACAGCGCAAGCCCGACGGTCGTGTTCGTCACCTGGAACGTCTCGGTGATTCGTGGGACGAGCGGACTGATGACTAGCCGTGCGACCATCGTGGCGGTGAACGCAAGCGTACAGAGCGCGAGTGCCATGTGGGCGTACCGCCAGTTCACGGTCGTCGTATCCGTCGCGTATAAAAGCGGGTTCCGATCGCGGTCAGCCGAGCCGCGAACCCGAGCGCTGAGCCGGTCGGAGGGCCACCGCGAGCCGCGATTTCCGGTTAGTCGATACCGAACTCCACGGGGTAGTCGGTGAGGTTCTCGTAACCGCCCTCGGTGACGACGACGAGGTCCTCGATGCGGACGCCACCGACCGCGGGGTCGTAGAGCCCCGGTTCGACGGTTACCACGTGGCCGGGTTCCAGCTCTTCACCCCCCGATGAGAGGCTCGGAGCTTCATGTACGTCGAGTCCGATCCCGTGGCCGGTGGAGTGGATGAACCCGGTTTCTGTCTCGGGATCCGTACGGAACGTGGGCTCATCGGCCGACTCGTATACCTCACAGGCGGCAGCATGGACATCCTCGCCGGTTGCGCCGGGTTCGATCGCGTCGAGGGCGGCGTCGAACGCACGCTCGGTCAGGTCGTACCACTCCCGGGCGGTTTCGCTCGGCTCACCCACGCAGAACGTTCGGGTCATGTCGCCGTTGTACTTCGTTGTCTTCGAGCGTGGGAAAATGTCGATGATTATCGGCTCGTTTGCGCGGAGGGGGCCGGATCCCCGGTCGTGAGGGTCTGCCGCCTGCTCGCCGCCAGCAACGATCGTTTCGTCGAGCGCACAGCCGTGTTCGAGCAGCGTCGTCTCGATGCGAGTCGATACTCGCTCGCTGGTGAGTGGGTCGCCGTCGTGGAGCAGCACGCCCGCCTCCGCGTCGTCGTCTTCGCCCGCCACGTCGGCGGTTGCGAGCATGGACTCGGCCGCCGTCATTGCGGCCTCGTTCGCGGCCTGTGCGTCGCGAATAGCCGATACCTCTTCGTCCGTCTTGACCGCGCGGACCTCCCGGATCAGGTCGTCAGTGTCGACCGCGACATCCATCTCGCGCTTGCGAAGTGCGTCGGCGGTTCCAACCGGTCCGCGTGGCGGCATTAAAACGGAGTCGACGCCTTTGTCGCGGACGAACGCGGCATACATGTCGTATCGTTCTTCGCGGCCGCCGTACTCGTACTCGTAGTCTGCGTGCCGCTCAACCGTGTCAGCGTCGGCCTCTGAGCGAGCGCGACCGTACTCAAGTCCACCAACCAAGAGGTGTACGTTGCCGTCAGCGTACAGCGTCACGAACGGGTCGGGACCGGTAAAGCCGGACAGATACAGCTGGTTGGCGTCGTCCTGTGAGGCGTCGAGCAGGTAGCCGTCGGCGTCGATCTCCGAAAGGATCTCGTCGAGTCGAGCGCGATGCATGTAGATGGATGTCGGACGGACCACTATATCGGTTGTCCTCGCGGAACCGTCGAACGGCACTCCGAATATGGAAGCCGGAAGCACACTCAAACAGATACGAAACCGATATATATCAGAGTACGACGCGAACTCGGCACGAACAACCGCGCGAGTTTGGCACAAACTGTAGCGGATATCCTCGCTTTCACCGCATTATCAGTGCGCTAAACGAGTGTTTTTCAGATGTGATATAGACGGGTGGTTTTAAGTAATTTCGTTCCTTACCTACTAGTGAGGAAAACCGAACATAGACCCGTCTTTCGGTCCCCAATTTCCTCCATTCGAATACAACACAATGAGCGATAACGTTCGAACGTATACGACGGAACACGTCGAGGACAGCGCCGAAACCGAAACCGAGTCGGCCGACGAAGAGCTCCGATGCCCGGAGTGTGGCGGCCAGCTCGCCACGGACACCGAACACGGCGAGACCGTGTGTGCGGACTGTGGACTCGTCGTCGAGGAAGACGAGATAGACCGCGGTCCGGAGTGGCGTGCGTTCGACTCCGCGGAGAAAGACCAGAAGTCCCGTGTCGGCGCTCCGACGACCAACATGATGCACGACAAGGGGCTCTCAACGAACATCGGCTGGCAGGATAAAGACGCCTACGGCAAGTCGCTGTCGAGCCGCCAGCGCGAGAAGATGCAGCGGCTCCGCACGTGGAACGAGCGGTTCCGCACCCGCGACTCGAAGGAGCGCAACCTCAAACAGGCGCTCGGCGAGATCGACCGCATGGCAAGCGCTCTCGGCCTGCCGGACAACGTCCGTGAGACCGCCTCGGTCATCTACCGGCGCGCGCTCGACGAGGATCTCCTGCCCGGCCGTTCCATCGAGGGTGTTTCCACGTCGTCGCTGTACGCCGCCGCACGGCAGGCTGGAACGCCACGGAGCCTCGACGAGATCGCCGCAGTCTCCCGCGTCGAGAAGGACGAGATCGCCCGCACCTACCGCTATGTCGTCCGTGAACTCAAGTTGGAGATCCAGCCAGCCGATCCCGAGAGCTACGTCCCGCGGTTCGCGAGCGACCTCGGACTCTCCGACGAGTCGGAGCGACGCGCACGGCAGCTGCTAGAGACCGCAAAGTCACAAGGGATCCACTCCGGGAAGTCACCCGTCGGGCTCGCCGCAGCAGCCGTCTACGCCGCGTCGCTGCTCACCAACGAGAAGGTCACCCAAAGCGAAGTGAGCGAGGTCGCGAACATCAGCGAGGTCACCATCCGGAACCGGTACCACGAACTGCTCGAAGCCGAAGACGGGATAACGCCGAGCTGAGCCTCGGTCGATTGCTACCGCCGTCGTTTCCGTCGAGAACGTCGGACGACTGAGTTTGCTCCCGGATCTCAAGAACCTCCATTCATCCGAACGATACCGGATACAACGGGTGTAGCCGCTCAAATCTGGCTGGGAGACCGTCACCGACGCAGCCCGCCCTGCTCTTTGATCCGCATGATGTGTCTAACGTTGAGATATATTTCTTCCGGCGACGTTTCCTCTGTCGGGTCATATAAGTCCGAAACACGGTAGAGGATTGCCGACAGCTGTTTGCTCTCATCGCTCTCGCCTCGTACGTTGTCGGCAATCTCTCGAAGGAACTCGCGACGTTCTGAGTCCGGTGGGAACGCCTCCCCTTCCGCGTCGTCGGGAACCACCGGATCGACGCCGGCTGCCTCTAACGCGTCCGCCGACTCCGGGTTCTCCGAGTGTTCGTCCTTACCCGGAGCGTTGTCTTCTCCGAGGGTTCCTCCCTCGCTCGGAGCGTCGTCTCCGTTCGATGTCATTGCTCGTCGATCACCCCTCGTCGCCGAACCACACCGGCGTTGTTCGCGACGTTCTCGACCAGCACGCGGAACGCGTCGGCGGTGTCGCCGTCGCCGAGCACAATCGGCTCTCCTCCGTCACCTCCGGTTCGCACGTCGGGATCGAGTGGGATCCCACCGAGGAACGGGAGGTCGTGGTCGGCGGCCAACCCCTTCCCGCCGCCGGACCCGAATATCTCGTGGAAGCCGCCGCAGTCGGGACAGCGGAACCCGGCCATGTTCTCTGCGATCCCCAACACGTTCGTGTCGTGTTTGCCGAACATCCGGAGCCCCTTCACCGCGTCGTCAAGTGCGACCTCCTGTGGCGTCGTGACGATCACCGCCCCGGTCAGTGGCAGCGTCTGTAGGATCGTAAGCTGGGTGTCACCCGTCCCGGGCGGAAGATCCATCACGAGGTAATCGAGTTCACCCCACTCGACATCCTCGACCAACTGAGTGATGATCTTGTGAACCATCGGCCCACGCCAGATCACGGGGTCGTCCTCGCCGGTAAGAAAGTCCATGCTCATCAACTTCACTCCGTACCGCTCTGGAGGCACAATCGTCTCCCCGTCAGTCTGCGGTCGTTCCTCGGCGGCGACCATTCGCGGCACGTTCGGGCCGTACACGTCGGCATCGAACAGCCCGACGCGCGCGCCGAGTTCGGAGAGACCGGCCGCGAGGTTTACCGCCACCGTCGACTTGCCGACGCCACCCTTCCCAGAGGCAACTGCGATAACGTTCTGAACGCCGGGCAACACCTGTTCGTCCGTGGAGAGGTCCTGCGGAATGTGAGCCGACAGTTCGACGGCAAGTTCCGTGTCGGAAAGCGCCGCCCGCACGTCGTCGGCAATCTCCGACTCGTGCGGTGCGAACGGTGCGCCGAGTGCGAGCGAGACGTGTGCTACCTCGTCGGCGACCTCGATGTCGTTCACCAACCCCAGCGACACGATGTCATCGCCGAGGTCGGGGTCGTGGACCGCTCGCAGTCGCTCTCGTACGTCCGCCTCGTTCATATCTCAAGGGAAGGTGTTCCGGTGAATAAGGGTTCCCCACCGACAGCGCGGCGGCATCGCGGCGAATTGGGTTGATAGCCGTCAGTCGATCCGGGTTCCAGGGTCCCCACCACGGAGGAATGGATCGAGTCCGTCAGCACCGAAGACAAAAGCTGGCGCGTCGAGCGCGAGCAGTTCGCGGACCTTCGCCGCCATCCCGCCGGAGACATCGGTCGACTCGCTTTCACCCAACACGTCGGCGACAGACTCGAAAGAGTTGATCGTGGGGATCACTGAGCCATCGTCGTCGAGAACGCCGGGAACCGTCGAGCAGACGCCCACGCGCCGGGCGTCGAGCCCGGTCGCCAGCTCGACGACCAGCTCGTCTCCGGACACGACGGTCACCCCCGCCTCCGCGGTTGCGACGCCGTCTCCGTGAAGTACCGGCACAAACTCCTCAGCGAGCAGCGTCGCCGTCGCGGACATCGGTAGGTCGAGGTCGCCGTCGACCCCCTTCGGTCGTGCCGACGCAGAGAGTGGGTGAACGGGCACAGCCGGAACGCCCCGCTCTTGAAGCCGCGAGATGACGGCCCGGTTGAGCGTCGTCATTGCGCTGTGGATCTCCGTCACCGCATTCGGGTCATGGGTGCCTGTCGTGGTCGAAACGCCGTGTTCGCTGGCGTAGTGATGACCGAAACTTCCACCGCCGTGAACGACGACCAGTCGCGATATCTCCTCCTCGTCGAGCGCGTCGGCGATCGCGTCACAGGCCGCCGCCAACGCCTCGTCGTCGAGTGTCTCTGGACGGTCCTTCCGAGTGATCAGACTTCCACCGAGTTTGAGTACCACCGCGTCGCTGACCGGAGGAGTTTCGCCCGTCACGACTCCTCCACGCGAACGCCCTCGGTCGCCAACTCCGCCCTGAACGCCTCCTCACAGCCCTGTGTGAACGAGAGTGCGGTCGACGTCTCCTCGTTTGGGTCGAGCGCGACGATACACCCGCCGCCGCCCGCGCCGGTGAGTTTCGCGCCGTGTGCGCCCGCATCACGGGCCGCCCACACCATCGTGTCGAGCGAGCGTGCCGAGACGCCAAGCGCCGTCAACAATCCGTGGTTGAAATCCATCAGGTCGCCGAGTTCCACGAGCAGTTCACGAGACGGATCTGCCTCTGGGACCGCGTCTGCCAACAACTCCTCACCCGCACGGACGATATCGCCGATCGATCGGACGGTGTCGGCCGCAAACCGGTACTCCTCACGGAGTTCGCGGACGCCAGCAACGAGTTCCCCAGTGTCGCCTGCGCCACCATCGAAGCCGATCACGAACGGGAGGTTCGGGGCATCGATCGGCTCACAGTCGTCGCCCTCGACTCGAACCGCACCACCCATTGTCGAGCAAAACGTGTCGGCGCGGGACGCCTCGCCGTCCTGTACCTCGAACTCGGCGCGATACGCGCGGTCCGCAAGCTCCCGCCGGTCCAAGGGCTCACCGAGCGAACGCGTCGCGGCATCAATCCCAGCGACGACGACCGCGGCCGACGACCCGAGTCCCGCCCCAAGCGGAATCTCGCTTTCGACGGTGATGTCGAATCCGGCGTCGGGCTCTTCTGCGGCCGCACGGGCCTGGCGTACCGCGGCGTCGATGTATCCCATTGCGGCGTCAACGAGCGGTGTCGGTACGTCGACATCCGGCCGGTCCCCGGTCCCGCCGGTGTACTCGACAGTGAACCCGTCAAGCGAGAGGTCCTCGGCCGTCACGCGGACGTGATCGTCCGCTCGTGGTTCGACGGTCACACGAGCACGACGCTCGATCGCCGCGGGAACGGCCGGCTCGCCGTACACGACGGCGTGTTCGCCGAACAGGTACACCTTCCCGGGGGCGCTACAGACAGTCATGTCCTCTCCCACTCTCCGGGGGCTTACAGGCGTTGCGCTTGCGTCGCTAGGGAGCAGTATAAAAAGTTGGCCTCGAAAACGACAGCCGTCTACAGTTCGTCTTCGAAGTCTTCGAGGGCGAAGACGGTGTCGGAACCGCGGCGATCGAGCGTCTCGTTGGCGAGCAGCCAGTAGACGACCGATAGCGCGCGTCGACCCTTGTTGTTCGTCGGAATCACAAGGTCGACGTTCGACAGCTGGTTGTTAGAGTCACACATCGCGATCACGGGGATTCCAACGGTAATAGCCTCCTTGACCGCCTGGGCATCGCCTATCGGGTCCGTCACCACGACGACATCCGGCTCGATGTAGCCGGCGTAGTCGGGATTCGTCAGCGTCCCGGGGATGAACCG
>CAYRWH010000078.1:0-3425 GCA_964427935.1 uncultured Halobellus sp.
GATCCCGAGCGCACACTTGATGAGCGTCGTTTTCCCCGCCCCGTTCGGTCCGAGGAGGCCGACGATCGACCCTTGCTCGACGGTCAAACTCACGTCGTCAACCGCAAGGAGGCTCTCGCCGCCGCTCCCGAAGCGCTTCGAGACACCGTCGATCGCGAGTGCTGGCGGGTCGGCGTCGGCAGATGGGGGTGTCGTGTTGATGGAGGGAGCTGATCCGGTCGCGGGGTCGGTCATATCAAATACACGAGTCGGTCACTGATAAATCGTGTCCGAGCGGTAACCGTCCCCGAGCGGCATGAACTCCTTCACATAGGGTTCCGAGGTGGTTTCACTCGTCGGTTCCACCTACTTACATGGACCTCGATCGGTTCGCGGCGGACGCGCCCGAGGACGATGCGCCCGGAGACGCGCGGGTCTGTGTCGTTGCGACGCAGCCCGAGACGTTCAAGCGGTGTCGCGAGGGGTACTATCCCAGTCCCCGCTCGTACGACCGAACTCGCGCGGACTTCGAGTATCTGGCGTTTTACCGAACCGCGCCGGTGTCGGCGATTACTCACTACGCTCGCGTGATCGAGCGGGTTGAGCAGGTACGAGGTGAGGCCGGTCCGATGGACGAGGACGACTGGCAGGCGCTCATCGACCCCTTTTCGGAGGAACGAGTCGTGGTCGTGTTCGAACTCGACTCTCTCGTACCGCTCGACGAGCCGGTCGAGAATGACGCGAACGGAGTCCGCGGTACGTGGTACTGCTCGGTCGACGACCTCCGTGCGGTACCGACGCTGTCAGCACTCTCAGAACGAGCGGAGTAAGCGACGGGGAGACAGTCGAATGGACCCTTCGTCGCTGTCTGTGTTATCAATCACGGTAATTTGAAGGCCGAGACTAAGTACCGGGTCGAGATACCGGCGCACAACCACTGATGATCGAACGGATAACACACAACTACGGCCGCCGGGTTGGCGTCGTCGTGCTCGGGGCGCTCGCGACGACGCTCGGCTTCATCGCGCTGTTCGGCGCACACGTCGCGACGGTCGAAACCTCGGACGCAGGGGTCGCAGCCCTGACAGCGACGGGGATTGTCGTGACGCTCAACCTCGGACTGCTCGGGATCGTTCTCGTCGGAAACGTTGCCGTCGACCTCCGCCGTCTCACAGCCGTTGCGGAGGCGATTCGCGACGGCGACTTTGAGGCGACCGCGGAGTCGCAACGACCGGACGAGATCGGTCGGCTCTTTGGTGCGATTGACGAGATGCGGTGTTCGCTTCGAGATGCGGTTGCGGAGTCAGAACAGGCGCGGAAAGAAGCTGAGACGGCCCGCTCGGAGGCGGAAGCACTCACCGAGGATCTCCTCGATCATGCTGAGGGAATCGGCGGGGCAATGGAGGATGCCGCGGACGGCGACTTCACGACACGACTGCCGGAGGACGCGGATGTCGACGCTATCGAGCGCATCGCCGGTGCGTACAACGAGATGGCGGTCGACCTCTCGGCGACGCTTAACGACCTCCACGCGTTTGCTGCCGATGTGGAGTCAACGAGTAGCGAGATGGCCGAACGCGCAGACGAGGTCGGCGAGATGAACGAGTCCGTTGCGACGGAAATGCGGGACCTCGCCGACGCGATAGACGAGCAGACGGAGCGACTCCGTACTGCTGCCGACGAGACGGACGACTTCTCAGCAATGATCGAGGAGATCGCCTCCACGACCGACGATGTCGCCGGAGATGCCACGGCCGCGGCCGAACTCGGCGAGACCGGCGACCGCCATGCCACGGCGGCGGTCGAGTCGATCCGCGAAATCGCCGACCTGCTTGCGGAGCTACAGGCGCTCGTCAACGGTCTTGACGACCGGATGGACGGGGTCGCCGAAACGACGGACATCATCGCTGGGATCGCGGAGCAGACGAACATCCTCGCGCTCAACGCCTCCATTGAGGCGTCGCGAGCCGGCAGCGACGGCGACGGGTTCGCTGTCGTCGCTGAAGAGGTGAAGTCACTCGCTGAGGAGACTCGCGAGTCGACCGACCAGATCGACGAGACGATACAAGAGGTGATGGCGGAGGTCTCTGCGGTGGCCACGGAGACAGACGAGGCGATGGTAGAGATCGACGAGACGACCGCCGCTGCCAACGAAGCAGGCGATACGATCGGGGAACTCACGCGTACCGTCGAGGATATCGATGTCGCCATGGGCGATATCGCGCAGGCAACTGACGAGGGCGCGAAGGGTATCGAGCGGGTCGCGGCGACGGTCGACACGGTCCACGAGAACGCCCAGTCTGCGGCCGACCGCGCGCGGACCCTCGCGTCGACCGCGGACGAGACCGCGTCGGCGATGGAAGAGGTACGTGAGCGGTCCGAGTCGCTCTCGGATCGAACACAGACGCTTGAGCGTCGGCTCGCCGAGTTCGAGACGCGGACCGACGCCGAAGGTGGCGAAATCGATCACGACGGTCTGACGGCACCTGACAGCGCTGGGAGCCCAGTTGCCGCGACGGACGGCGCTGGAGGTGGGAACCGATGATAGAGCCGACGACCGTCCGCCTCGCCACGGCTGGAATCTATCTGCTGGCCACGCTCGTCCTCGTTGGGGCACTCACCCGCCGGTCACCGACTGCCCGGAAGTACTGTTACCCCTTCGTCGCCGTGGTGGCCGTGACGACGATTACTGTCGGCCTCCGTGGCATTGGTGTTGGGGCGATCCCGATTGGGACTGGTGAGCTTGACCTTCCACAGGCGGCCGCAGACTACCTGTCGTACCCCCTGCTGTTCGGCTTCGCCGCGTTCGTCGCGGGTGCGAGCCGACGGTATATCGCAGCCACCGCTATGATAGCCGCAATCATGCGGTTTGGATACGACATAGCTGATCTCTCCGAGGGTGTACTCGGGCTTGCGGGGACCCTTTCTATCCTCATTGGATACGCGCTACTGCTGGGACTTTATTTCGGTCCGTTGGCGTCAACTGCGGCGCAACAATCTCCGAAGCGAGCCCTCTTCTACCGCAAAGCGCGAAACCTGCTCCTGTTCGTCTTTGGGATTCTCATCGCATGGGCGATGCTTCAGCTGTTCGGGTTCTTCGATCCCTTCACACAGGTGGTAACCCTGGAATACATCGACCTCCTCCTCCGGGTTGGATTCGCGGCCTTTGTGGTCGCCAATGCCGAGACGCTAGTCTCCAGTGGCAGCGGTGGAGAAAACGGCCAGAGTCGTGCTGTTGCGCCGTCATCGACCGCGGTAGACTGACGGATACCGGCCCATCGGCTGTTCGAGGACGGAGACAACACGTGGGCAGCGTGGCTGCGGCACAGCAACGAGCATTGTCGGGCAGATGGTTTTGTCTCTCGGGCTCGTAGACCGAACATGGACGACTCGCCGGAGGCGATTGCTGGCGTCGCGGGCGTCGACATGGATGGTATGGACGCACT
>CAYRWH010000078.1:3525-5156 GCA_964427935.1 uncultured Halobellus sp.
CGCACTTGCGCTGGGCCGGCTCGGCGCAAACGTCATCGCTCACGGCCGCGACCCGGATGCTGGCGCGACCGTTGTTGATGAGCTCGAAACGGTTGGTAGCACCGCAACGTTTGTGGCGGCTGACTTCGCCGAGGTTGCTTCCGTCGAACAGCTCGCAGCGACTGTCCGCGCCGAGACGGATGGGCTCGACGTGCTGATCAACAACGCCGGTGGGTTGTTTCGGAAGGGACGGCTGACCGATATCGGTGTCGAGTACACCTTTCACGTCAACCACCTCGCGCCGTACCTACTCACGACAAGCCTTCTCGATCACCTCCGTCCGGGTGCGCGAGTCGTCACGACTGCGTCGGCGGCTCACCGTGGGTCGTCACTGGACCTCGATACTGTTAGCCGCGTCGACGACTTCTCTGGGGTCCGTGCGTACGGTCGTTCGAAGCTCGCGAACATTCTCTTTACGACAGAGCTCGCACGACGGCTCGACCGCGCCGACCGGGACGTAACGTCGAACAGTCTTCATCCGGGCGCAATTCCGGGCAGTGGCTTCAGCCGGTTCCTCCCTGATCCGATACCGCGGTTCGTTCAGGCGCTTGAAGCGGTCCCCGGAGTGACATCGGTCGCGGACGGCGCGGCGGAGTTGGTGTTTGCCGCCTGCTCTCCCCGGCTCGATGGCGTCTCCGGCCGGTACTTCTCCGACAGACGCGCCGAAACACCCTCGAACGTGGCCCGTGACCCGGATGCGGCGCTGCGTCTCTGGACACGCAGCGCGGACCTGCTCGGAATTGACGAACCGCTCTCGGAGACCACTGCCCGCGGGGAGTAGTCACGTGCCACACGACCGGATCCACGCACGAAAGCCGAGCCACCACAGTGATCGGTGGTCTGTCGGACGAATTGAGTCGGTCGGGACGCGTGATGGTCACTGCGTCGTGACAGTTCGGCCGCCCGACGGTGAGACGGTCGAACTCGTTGTCACCCTCGCTGTCCGTGATCTGTTTTTGGATCGACTAGAGACGGACGGTGGGACTCCAGTCGGCGAGCAGGTCTGGTACCGGAAGCGTGGCGACGGGGCGTGAGACCGAACAGCGACCGTCGGGCAGCGGCGGCGACCCCGCTTAGTCAACACACGCAGACGTCGGCCCTCCGACGAGCGCGTAGAATGGGTCTCCTGTACGTGGCGTCTCTGTGATCCGCTCGGCCACACTCATCCCGCCGGCACGAAGGTATTCGGCGACGAGGTCCGCACGGCTGCTCATCGACGCCTCACGCCACGCACGGATCGCCTTCGTCGGGAACATTCGGTTCGAGAAACTCACTACGACGACGCCGCTGGGAGCCCGAACGCGATCGAACTCGGAGAAGACGGCTTCCGGGTGTTGGAGATACTGTACTGACAGCGCACAGCAGACGACATCGACGCCGTCGTCAGCGAGCGGGAGGGTTTGGGTACTATTGAAGTCCTGTATGAACCACTCGTCGTAGCGCTCGTTTGCGCGCAACTCCGCCTCGTTGAGGCCGTGGCCAACCACGTGTCCGAGTTCCGTCTCGGGGAAGTGTGACACCCAACTGCCCATCGCGTCGAATACGTCGTCTCCGGGGGAAAACACGTCGTCGTACAGCTCGGTCAACCGGTC
>CAYRWH010000078.1:5256-7766 GCA_964427935.1 uncultured Halobellus sp.
CGGGGCGTCGACGACGTGCTCGTGCTTGGCAAGCGCGGCCACGGCGACGCACACACGACGTGGGCTCGCGGCGGTATCAACGGCGCGCTCGGGACGCACGACCCAGAGGACGACTGGGCGATCCATGCTGCGGACACGCTCAACGAGGGCCATTTCCTCAACGACCCGGAGAAGGTCGAAACGGTCACGAAGCAGATGCCTGATCGACTCCGTGAGCTTGACGACTGGGGGATGGCGTTCTCGCGGACCGACGACGGCGAGATCGATCAGCGCTACTTCGGCGCACAGTCGTTCCGTCGGACGGCCTTCGCAGGTGACCACACCGGCGAGTCGCTCCTCGACACGCTCGTCGAACAGGCACAGAACCGCAACGTACCGTACCGCGAGAACGTCATGATCACGAAGATCCTCTCGGACGGCGACCGTGCGTACGGGGCCGTCGGCTTCGACATGGATTCAGGCGAATTCGTGCTGTTTAACGCCGGTACCGTCGTCCTCGCCGCCGGAGGGTACGCCGCGATATACAACCGTCATACGTCCCGTGACGACGAGAACAACGGCGACGGACCCGCGCTAGCGTACGACGCTGGCGCGACGCTCATGGACACAGAGTTCGTCCAGTTCCATCCAACTGGGATGGCGGTCAACGAGGACGATCCCGAGTGGGAGCCGTGGAGCGGTCGACTTGTAACCGAAGCCGTTCGCGGCGAGGGCGGGCGCCTGTTCAACGCCGACGGCGAGCGGTTTATGAAGCGATACTCGCCGGACCAAATGGAACTCGACGCGAGGGATGTCGTCGCCCGCGCTATCGCAAAAGAGATCGCTGAGGGTCGCGGGACTGAGAATGGAGGCGTGTACCTCGACATCTCACATCGGGACGCCGAGTTCATCGCCGAGCGGCTCCCGCGGATGTACGAGCGGTTCGCGGAGCTTGGCGTCGATATGGCGGAGGAACCGGTTGCGGTCGCGCCGACTGCCCACTACGGAATGGGTGGCGTCCGTGTCGACGCATACGGCGAGACCGATGTCGATGGGCTGTTCGCCATCGGCGAGACGATGGCAGGAGTTCACGGAGCAAATCGGCTCGGCGGCAACTCCCTTGCCGAGACGGTCGCGTACGGAGTTGTCGCCGGCGAGCGTATCGCCGACCGAGCCGACGGGTCGGGAGCGATTCCGGACGAGGTCGCCGAGACGGTAGTTGAACCACATATTGCCGACCTTGCCGCAACCGAGAATCGAGGCGGGGAACACGACCCCGAGGCGCTTCTTGACGAACTGCGCGACCTCATGTGGGAACACGCCGGTATTCTTCGAGACGAGCAGTCGCTACAGGAGGGAATATCGCGTCTTGACGCGATCCGCGAGAAGGCGGCGGACCTCCAGGTCGGCGGTCCGACAGATCGATCGTTTGAACTCGCGGTCGACCTCGGATTTAGCCTGACGGTGGCCGAAGCTGTCCTCCGCGGCGCGTCAGAGCGGACGGAATCTCGGGGCGCTCACTACCGCACAGACTGCCCGGACTCAGACGGGGAATGGCGACAGAACGTGCTGTTCGAGCCGTCGGATATCGGCGGCATGAAGCGAAGCACGGCTCCGGTCGCGGAGCCGAGCGACGCGGTCCGCGAGGCTCTCAACGCGGGCTATGAGCTGGATTACCACCAACTTGAATAACGGAGGCTCGTCGGTCTCGTGGTCTACTGGTTCACGGATCGCGTCGCGAAGACGAACTCTGTGCTGCTTCCAAGTGGGTCCGTCGCTGTAACCGTCTCAATATCCGCAAATCCGGCATCGCGAAGCTGTGCGAGCGTTCGGTCGCGTCCCGGAGCAGAAAAGAACATCTGGCCGCCCATCCACCCTCGACGCACTGTCTCGAACCGACCGCTTGGGAGCGTCATGAGCAGTCGACCGCCGGGCTGGAGGACGCGAGCAAACCCTTCATATACCGCCGGCTGTCGGTCGCGGGACACGTGAAAGACCGCGTGATACGCGGTGATCGCGTCGAAGGCGTTGGCCCTGAACGGGAGCACCGACAGATCGCCTTGGACGAGTTGGGCGTGTGCCGTCCCGTCGGCGGCGAGCGCAAGCCCGCGACGAGAGATATCGAGGCCGACGCTGCCGGTGGGAAGGTTCGCGAGCGTCCGTGCGCCATCGCCACAGCCGACATCGAGAACGGTCGGGTCGGAGGGAACCTCGTCGAGGAGGTCGTCGATCAGGGCTGCGTCCGACCCGTCGGGGTCCCGGCGAGACGCGTACGTCTCGCTGACCGCGTCCCACGCTCGCCGGACCTCGTTGCGATCCATATCCTTCGTATGCCGGCGAGGAGTTTCACTTCTTTGCTTGATCACCTCAAAATGGCCTCTCAGGCACTAAAACAGTTTTTCAGGAATACTTTAGACTAGTCTAATTATTTGTTTGTATCGTAACGTATATTTGTCAGTCATGCCTGAGTATTCGGTGATGACCGATCTCAACGACGAGAACAGTCGGAGCGGATCGAGACGGGACGATCG
>CAYRWH010000079.1:0-7550 GCA_964427935.1 uncultured Halobellus sp.
GCCGACGCCGGCCCCATTCGTGGGTACGGTGTCGCGGTGACGCCGGGCCGGGACGGTCCGCTCGTGTTCATCGCCGGCTACGGCGAGGCAAACCGACTCTACACCCGTGACGGTGAGCGTTTCAGAGACACTGCCTGTGGGATCGTCGCTGACGACGACCGACACGGAATGGGAGTTTGTGCGGCTGACATTGACGGGGACGGCTGTGAAGAAATATACGTCCACAACTGTGCCAACGGCGTCGGAATCGTCGGAGACTCGGACATGCTTCTGGACAGATTGGAGGCGGAGCGATACCGCTGGACCGACACCTTCGCGCTCCCCGTTAACGGGGACCGACTCAACTTCCGCGCGGGTCGCTCCGTCGCCGCGCTCGACCGCCACGGCACCGGGCGATACGGTGTCGCCGTCGCAAGCTACGGCGCGCCGCTAGCGTTCTACGAACTCGGCGACGACGGCGAGGCCTCCGACATGGCGGACGCGGTCGGACTGACGGTTGAGGACGGCTGTCGGTCGCTGCTCCCCGGGCCGCTGTGCGGAGAGGGAACTGACCTGTTTGTCGGCGTCGAAGGAGGGCCGAATCGACTGTTTCGGAACGAAGGCGGCCACTACGACTCAGTCGACGGCGGGTGTGACCTAGCGGACCCCGACGGCGACACCCGCGGAGTTGCGCTGGTCGACGAGGACGGAACGTTTGCGCTCGCGCTCGGCAACTGGGAGGGGCGGAGCCGCCTGCTCAGGCGGGACTCCGAGGGTCAGTTCAACGACGCGGCACCGGCCGCGCTTTCCGGTGCCGAGAGCGTTCGTGCGGTCGTCGCTGCCGACTTCGACAACGACGGTCGAGAGGAGCTGTTCTGTAACGCGCTCGGCGTACGGAATCGACTTCTTAAACGGGTCGATCCAACGCCTCACGGCGATGTGAACGAAGCACGGGGTGATCGGCGGGAGGTACCACAATGGGACGCCGTCGATCCCGGTTCGGCGGCCGAACCGGAGGGGTTCGGAACGGGAGCGGTCGCGGCCGACATCGACGGAGACGGAGCACTGGAGTTGGTTCTCGTCCACGGCGAGGTGGCTGCCCAGCCGGTGGGCGTCTACTCGGTTCCGGGCGCGGCGGCGAACGGGTGGCTCCGGATCCGACCGATGACCGCGCAAGGTGCGCCGGCGCGGGGCGCGACGGTGCGACTCGATACCTCACGGGGAGTCCAACGACGGGTGATCGACGCCGGCGGTGGGTATCTCTGCCAGACCGAACCGGTCGCACACTTCGGGCTCGGCGGTGTGGAGCCCCGCAAGGTCGTGATTCGTTGGCCAGATGGTCGCGAACGGGTGCTTCCCGAGCCCGCGGCGGACACCGAACACGAGGTCACGCACCCGGCCGCCCGCGATCGGTGACTCGCTGACGACACTCGACGCGTGTATTGGCCGGCCAGAACTGCCGCCCTTCGCGGATTCAAGTGCGCGGAGATCCACGGACGGGTATGGTAGATCCGACCTCCGATCTCGAGGAGGACATCGACGAGGACTCCGCGCCCCGCTGTGAGGTCTGCGGCGAACCGGCGTTCGGCGTCGGCCGACGAACACTTACCTGGATCGATGACGGCGAACTACGACAGCGCCACTTCTGTGGACAGACCTGTCGGAACGACTGGACCGACGAGCGTCCTACCGCGTCGGGCTGACGGGTCAACACAACTACCCAGCGGGTCGGAGCAGCGCACAGACGGACGTGAAACTCGACCGCAGACGGCTTCCAGTCGCGGGAGGCTTTTTACTTCGGGGGTGGTACGGTCACGTATGATATCACTCGACGAGGCCGTGACGGCCCGACTAGAGTCACACGGCGAGCGGTTCGAAGTCCTGATCGACCCGGATGCCGCGCTCGCGATGCGACGCGGAGAGTTCGAGGGCGAATTAACTGACGTGATCGCCGCGGAGGACGTGTTCGAGAACGCCTCCCGCGGCGACCGCCCGGCCGAGGAAGACCTCGAAACCGTGTTCGGAACGACAGACCCCCTCGAAATAATTCCGGAAGTTGTCGAGCGCGGTGAGATCCAGATCACGGCCGAACAGCGCGAGGAGATGCAAGAGCGGAAACACCGCGAGCTCGTTACCACCATCACGCGCAACGCGGTGAACCCGCAGATGGACGACTCGCCGCACCCGCCCGAGCGTATCGAGCGCGCGCTAGAGGAGGCCGGGTTCCAGATCGACCCGATGGAGCCGGTCGAGAATCAGGTTGACGACGCGCTCGACGCGCTGCGACCCGTCATTCCGATCCGGTTCGAGGAGGTGACGATGGCGGTCCAGCTTCCGGCGGACTACGCGGGGTCCGGACAGGCGCAAGTCCGTGAGTTCGGTGACCTGGAACGCGAGGAGTGGCAGAACGACGGCGGCTGGGTCGGGGTGTTGACGTTCCCGGCGGGGCTTCAAAACGATCTCTACGACCTCGTGAACGAGGTCACCTCCGGTGAGGGCGACGCCCGCGTTATAAAAGACAAAGACGAGTTGCGAACGCGATAAGGGGGCAGGCCGGAGCGTTCACTCCGCCGACGAAGTCACCGCATCGTCTTTATAAATACGATTTCGTCGCCGCTCTTTGACGTAGCGCCCCCGTTCTCGTCCGGGTTGCCGTCACGGTCTGTCCTTTTTAGTCGTGGTCGGCCCGCACCGCCAGCTTATAAACCCTCGCGGGGTAACCGTCTCGGTAATGTTAGGAGGCGTCAACGTCGCGCTCGGTGTGTCGGGCAGCATCGCGGCGGTGAAGGTCGTCGAACTCGCCCACGAGCTACGCCGGCAGGGTGCGAGCGTTCGCGCGGTCATGACGCCGGCCGCGACCGACATCATCCACCCGTGGGCTGTCGACTTTGCCACCGACGAACCCGTCGTCACGGAGATCACCGGCGCCGTCGAACACGTCGAACTCTGTGGGCGGGAGGGCTGGGCCGACGTGCTGCTTCTCGCGCCCGCGACCGCGAACACCGCGGGGAAGATTGCCTCGGCGGTTGACGACACTCCGGTGACGACCTGCGCGACGACCGCGCTCGGAGCGGGAGTCCCGGTCGTAATGGCCCCTGCGATGCACGAACCGATGTACGACCATCCCGGCGTACTCGACGCGCTGGACACGCTTTCCGCGTGGGGCGTTCGGTTCGCAGACCCGCGCGTCGAGGAGGGGAAAGCAAAGATTGCGACCGAGGCAGCGATCGTCACGGAGGTCGCCCGCGCGTCAACGCCAGACTCCCTCGGCGGCGCGCACGTCGTCGTCACCGCGGGCGCGACCAAAGAGCGGATCGACCCGATCCGGATCCTGACCAACCGGGCGTCGGGCAAGACCGGGCGGGCGGTCGCCCGGGCGTGTTACGTCCGCGGTGCGGACGTGACGCTCGTCCACGACGGCGACGAGGTTCCGTACGCCGACGTGATCGCCGTCGAGACTGCTGACGAGATGATCGAGGCCTGCCGCGAGGCGGCGGTGACCGCGGACGCATTGGTGTCGGCGGCGGCCATCTCGGATTTCACCGCCGACGCGGTCGACGAGAAGATCCGCTCTGGCTCCCCACTGTCGGTCGATCTGCGGCCGACACCGAAGCTGCTCGATTCGGTTCGTGACGCACACCCCAACCTTCCGCTCGTCGGATTCAAAGCCGAAACGTCGGGTGACGACGCGGCGATGGTCGCTGAGGCGGAGCGGATCCGCGACCGGGTCGACCTCGCGTTCGTCGTCGCCAACGACGCGAGCGTGATGGGTGAAGACCACACGCGGGTGCTGTTGGTCGGTGACCCGGGAACCGATCCGGAGGAGGCGACGGGGACGAAAGACATCGTCGCCGGACGGATCGCCGATCGATTGGGCGAGGCCCTCGAAACGATCGATTGATCATCGGTAATCCGAGCGTAATACATGCGTTTGAGAAACACAGGAGGCGGCAGCGTCGATACGGATACAAACTGTTTTGAGTCGGTAGAATCACCCGTCGGGTAGACACCACCATGTGTATTCAGACGGCCATCATCGACACCGCAGGAGGTGACACGGGTGGCTGACGACGATGCGCCACTCCCCGGGCGCGGGTCGGTCGTCGTGCCCGTCGAGTCGACGTCGACCCTCCGAACCACGGTTACACACCTCATCGAGTCGGCTGCGGCCGGCGAGTTCGACTCGGTCCACTTCGTCGTCCTCGCCTCTTGGCGAGAGGGCGACCCTGAGACGGCGGCACGGAACGCCGACGCCGAGCGCCTGCTCGACCGGGTGTCCGCGTGGGCCGCCGCCGACCTCGACGACGCTGAGGTCGAGGGCGTCGAGATCGCCACCGCGGTCGTCGGTACCGAAGGGTACCTGTTCGGTCCCGGTGACTACGCCCGCGAACTCGTGGCGTACGCCGATGACAACGGGATCGACACGGTTGTGTTAGATCCCGAGTACACGCCGGTCGGGAACACGACGCTGCTCCAGCCGTTAGCGTTCGAGCTGTCGAGCGCCGACCTCGACGTTCGAGAAGCCCCGGTCGCTCGGCCGACGCGTCGAGAACGGCTGCGCAAGGAGGCGACCGGCACGCGGTTCGCCGCGCTGTTTTCGGCCTCGTTGGCGTTCTACTTCGTCCTCGGTGACCCGTTCTACTGGTTCGACTGGTTGACCGGCGTTGCGAGCGCAGCCATCGTCGCGATCACCCTCTCGCGGGTTAGCATCGACGCCGAGCCGTCGATTCCGCGAACGCCGATGCGGATCCTGCGCGGACTCGTCTACGTTCCTGTGCTGCTGTTCGAGATACTCAAATCGAACCTGATCGTTGCGCGGGTGATACTCGATCCGCGACTCCCGATCGATCCGACGCTGAATCGGGTTCGAGTGCTCGTCGGCAGCGGACTTCCACTGATGACGCTCGCGAACTCGATCACGCTGACGCCCGGGACCCTGACCGTCCGCGCACGTGACGGCGACCTCTACGTCCAATCGCTCATCCCGTGGGCGCGTGAGGGGCTGTTCGACGGCTCGCTTGAGCGGTGGACTCGGTTCGTGTATTACGGTCGCGAAGCGGCCCGGCTCCCGACCCCGCGCGAGCGGGACGATGTCGCCGTTTTCCAGGGACCGGACGCGACCGAACCGCTCCCGATCGCTCGTGTCGACGGCGGCGAAAGCGACACACAGCGCGCCGCCGATGACTCCGAGGAGGGGTCACCTGCTGAGAATGACGCGGACGCGACGACGGAGGTGAACGAATGAGCTTCGTTGAAACGACAGTGGTCGCCGGCTACACCGTGAGCGATTTCCTGCTCGCGGCCGCGGCCGGCTTCGTCGTTCTCGCCGTCGGGATGCTCTACCGTGCGGTGAAGGGACCGACGATGCAAGACCGGGTGCTCGCGGTGAACGTGCTTGGTACCAACACAGTCGTCATCCTCGCAATGTTGGGAGCGGCGCTCTCGGAGCCGACGTTTCTCGACATCGCGCTGATCTACGCGCTGTTGAACTTCCTGATGGCGGTCGCCATCTCGAAATTCACCGTCGAGCGAGGTGGTGTCCTGTGATCGAGACGCTCGAACCGGCGCGAATCGTGCTCGTCGTTTTGTTCGTCCTTATCGGGCTGTTCTTCACGTTCGTGTCGATGACGGGTGTGATCCGCCTGCCAGACATCTACTCGCGGGCACACACTGCCTCTCAGGCCGACACGCTCGGCGCGGGGTTCGCGCTCGCCGCTGTCGCGCTCGTGATCGGCTGGGAGGGTGCGGGATTCAAGTCCGTGATCCTGTTGTTTTTCATCTTCGTGACGAACCCGACGGCGGCGCACGCGATCGCTCGGGCCGCCTTCGAGGAGGGAATCGTGCCGTGGACGGAGGGTGACGAGCGCCGATGAGTGGATTCGACCTCGTCGCCGCCGGCTCCGTACCCCAGCCTGTGATCGCACAGGTCACCGCCATCGAGGCGAGCCTGTTCGTCTTCGTCGTCCTCACGGCGATCGTTACGGCACTCGCACGTGACGTGCTCGCCGCAGTCATCGTCTTCGGGGCCTACAGCCTCGGGATGGCGGCACTGTACACGTTCTACCGCGCGCCCGACGTGGCGATGACGGAGGCAGCCATCTCGGCCGGCGTGACGACGATTCTGTTGCTTCTCACCCTCGCGAAGACGACGCGGATCGACCACGAAATCGCCTTCGAGTCGGTAAACCTCCCGGCTGCCGGTGCGGCTGGCTTGTTGTTCGTCGGTCTCCTCCTGACGACGGCAGAGATCCCCGCCGTCGGCGACCCCAACGCACCCGCGTGGAGCAATGTTGACGTGACGCAGTGGTACATCGCCGAGACGTACGCGGAGACTGGCGTCGAGAACGCCGTGATGGCCGTGCTCGCGGCGTTCCGCGGGTTCGACACCTTCGGCGAGGCGGTCGTCGTCTTCGCGGCCGGGATCGCCGTTCTCGTCGTGTTACGACGGGAGGTGTTCGCATGAGCGATCGATCGGGAGGCTCGGACAGCCTCGACGACGGCACCAGTGAGGGTGTCGATGGCTCCAGCGACGACGGAGCCGCTCCCGACGCCCCGTCCCGAACCGGTCGGCTCGACTCCGAGGTGAGGCAGGGGTCGCCGTACACGGAGAGTCAGGTGATCATGCCGACGGTGAAGGTCGTCGCCCCGTTCGCGTTCACATACGGCCTGTTTGTCACCTTCCACGGCGGCGGGTCGCCGGGCGGCGGCTTCCAGGGCGGCGCGATCATGGCGGCGGTCGTGTTCATGATCGCCTTCGCGTTCGGCATCGAGGCGACTCGCGAGTGGCTCGCAAACACGGTCGTCGTCGGCCTCGCGGTCGGCGGGACGCTCGTGTTCGCGGGCATCGGTGTCGTGACGATGACACGGGGCGGGGCGTTCCTTCAGTACGAACTGCTCCCAGTCCCGCTTTCGCGGATCAACCGAGTGACGTACGGAATGGAGGCGGTGGAGATCCTCGGTATCGCCTCGATCGTAAGCGGCGTGCTCATGGGGCTGTTCTTCCTCCTCGCGCGCGGCTTCGCCTCCGAGGACGATACAGCCGCGATCAGCGACTCGACCGCCCGAACCGATGGGGGTGACGAGCGATGACCGTGCCGTCCGCCCTCTCAGTCGCGCCGGTCGTCGGAGCGTCGGGAGTGCTCGACGTGCTGGCCACCCGCCACGCGTACGTGGTGTTCGCGTTGCTGTTGTGTATCGGACTCTACATGATGATCGCCAATCCGAACTTGATCAAGAAACTGATCGGACTCAACCTGTTCCAGACCGCGATATTCCTGCTGTTCGTCGTCTCCGCGTACGTCGAAGGCGGCGCGATCCCGATCATTCCCGCGGGGACCGAGCAGGGCGCGGCCTACGCCAGTCCACTCCCACACGTTATTGTGCTCACTGCCATTGTCGTCGGCGTGAGCCTCACCGCGGTCGGGCTCGCGCTCTGTATCCGGATCTACGACGAGTACGGGACGCTTCGGGCTGACACCCTTCGGGATCTGATGCGTGATGAAGGGTCGCTGCCCGCAGAGGTCGGTCAAGAGCCGGACGCTGCGGGTGTCGCGCGCTCCGACGGAGGTGAG
>CAYRWH010000080.1:0-7424 GCA_964427935.1 uncultured Halobellus sp.
TTATAAACGAACAGCTGGAGAAGTAGAGCCGCTCACCACAGCACCATCTACTTATAAACCGCCGCCAGCAACACCACTACCTACTTATAAACAACTACCAAACCGTATTGCGAGACTCACTCCCGAAATCGTTCACGCGAGAGTATATAAACGAACGTCTCACCCCTCAAGCAAGGCAATAAACAATACATTGGTCCCGCTTACGAGAACTCCGCGAGGTTCGCCTGTAGGCCGGCCGCCATCGTCGATTTCCGGCGGAGGCGACCGAGCGATATCGGGAGGTGATCGGCGACGCCTCGCACTGCCTCGCCAAACGTCTCGGCGGTGCCGTGCTCGCCTGAAAAGGCGTTTCGGACGGCCTCACGAACCTGCCAGACGCCGACTGGGCCCCAGTAGTCGTCCGAGACGTGTCGGCAGACGAGCGCCTTCGCCTGTCGCCCGCGGTCATCGAGGTGTTCCAGCACGCCCAGCCGCGCGGCGTAGTACGCGCCCGCCGTCTCCTCGACGTAGCCGGTGCGCCCCTCCCGCCCCTCGCTCGCGGCCGCGAGGTAGGTGCCGGCTTCGGGATCCGGGTTCCAGATCGAGCCCGGCGCTTTCAGCTCCACCAACTCGTACTCCCAGTTTCCGGGGACGAGGACGACCCAGAAGGCGTTGCCGAGGTACTCGTTACGATGGACTTCGATGGCGTCTATCGTCGGGTTCGACCGGATCGACCCCCGGAGGAACTGTCCGACCGTGTCGTCGACGGCGGTAATCGACCACCGCGTGGGAACGAGTCGGCGGTTCGCCCCACGTCCGAGCGCGCCCGCAGAGAGGATCGTGTTGATCTCGTACACGTCGAACCCGCGCCGGTAGAGGTAGGTCATCGCCCCCTCCGCGCGCCAGTCGTCGTCCTCCAGCGTCTTTTGTACCGGACGCGGGACGTGCGGGTTCTCACCAAGCGCTGCGGTCCGAGCCGATGCCCGAGGGCCAGTGGGCGTCTTTACGTCCTCGACGCCGACCTCAAAGTCGAGGTCCGGCCGCCCGTCTAAGCCGATCTCGACATCGACCGGGCGGTCCGCAATTGCGACCTCGCGTTGAACGCCGAGCCACCCGTCCCACGCGTCGTGAACGCCTGTCCCGTTTCCTGCGCCGGCGTCGTTCACGTCGATTCCGCGGTTCGCGTTCAGCAGGCTCGTTCGGCGTTCAAACACGTCGCCGATGGAGACGCCCTCATCGTACCACGCAGCCGATGTTCGGAAGGAAGCAGCCCGGTCCTCGCGCCCAACCGGCGAGAGTAGCCCGGTCGAGACGCTCGGATAGTTCGAGCGACCAACAAAGATCGACGGCGAGACGCTGCCGACGACCGCATCATCGGACACCTCTGCCTCGAAGCGCTGCTCGAAGGAGTCGAGATGGTCGAGGATCCCGTAGTCCTTCTCGCGCGCGAGTCGCCGCCGCTCGGCGCGCTCGTTCGCCTCGAACTCCAGGTACTCGTCGAGCCGCATTCGATCGGTCGTTGGCGGCGGCGCGGCTTGAACGTTGCTCGTGAGCAAGGTGTCAGAGCAAAAAAGGGAGACGAACGACGTGTGGAACGCGGTGTGGTCGATCCGGTGTTGGGCCGCTACGCGTGAATGCCCATCGCCTCGATCTGTTCCTGATATCGGTTGCGGATGGTGACTTCGGTTACCTGCGCGACATCGGCGACCTCGCGTTGGGTCTTCTTTTCATTACACAGAAGCGACGCGGCGTAAATGGCTGCCGCGGCGTAGCCGGTCGGGGACTTCCCGGAGAGCAGCCCCTTCTCGGCGGTCGTCTCGATAATCTCGTTGGCTTTTCCCTGTACCTCCTCGCTCAGTTCAAGCTCAGAGGAGAACCGGGGAACGTACTTTTTCGGATCGACTGGCCGCATCTCCAGGCCGAGTTCCTGAGAAATATAGCGATACGTGCGGCCGATCTCTTTACGATCAACCCGCGATACGTCGGATATCTCTTCTAACGAGCGGGGGATCCCTTCTTTTCGACAGGCGGCATACAATGCGGCGGTGGAGACGCCCTCGATCGAGCGTCCCCGGATCAGGTCCTCGGAGAGCGCGCGTCGGTAAATGACGGAAGCGACCTCCCGCACTGATCGGGGGACTCCGAGGGCGCTCGCCATGCGGTCGATCTCCGAGAGCGCGAATTGGAGGTTCCGCTCGCCCGCGTCCTTCGTTCGGATCCGCTCCTGCCATTTCCGCAATCGATGCATCTGCGAGCGCTTCTTCGACGATATCGAGCGCCCGTACGCGTCCTTGTCCTTCCAATCGATCGTCGTCGTCAGCCCCTTGTCGTGCATCGTCTTCGTCGTCGGCGCACCGACGCGGGACTTTGACTGCCGCTCTGAGTGATTAAATGCCCGCCACTCCGGACCGGGGTCAATCTGTTCTTCCTCGATAATGAGCCCGGTCTCCTCGTGTATCAGTTCACCGTCGGCCGTCCGGGTGAGCTCCGCCGGATCGAGGTCCTCGGCGTCCAGTTCCTCGGCGTCCAGATCGTCGAGATCCAACTCCGCTAGCTCGTCACCCCCGGACCCGGTCTCGTCTTCGTCCTCCTCCCGCGTGCGCTGCCGGTCGTGATCCCGTTGCCGGGTTGGCCGTGTCATCGCATTTATATACTAAGCCCGGCGACTGACTTAAAAGTTCGTGAGGATCCGGTGGTAGTGGGAACGGTGAACGAGGCGGACGGACAACGCTTTGCCTCTCGCCCTCTGATACAGACTGAATGCCGACGATCGACTGCGACCCGGCGGCCGCACGGTCCCGTCTGGAGGAGGCGAACGTCCGGATCGAGGCCGGCAACACCGACCACGAGCGCTGGCGCGCCGAGCGGGACGGAGCCGTCGCAGTCGCCTACGACGGAAAGGTGGTCGTTCAAGGAAGCGATCCGACCAGACTGACAAACCTACTTAACGAGGGCGGTGGGCGGGCGCACGTGTACTTCGACGGGGCATCCCGCGGCAACCCCGGTCCGGGGGCGGTCGGCTGGTGTCTCGTCACCTCGGACGGCGTCGTCGCCGAGGGCGGAGAGCAGATTGGGCGCGTCACCAACAATCAGGCGGAGTACGCGGCACTGATCCGCGCGTTGGAGGCCGCCGACGAGTACGGATTCGACGCGGTCGACGTTCGAGGAGACTCCGAGCTGATAATCAAACAGGTGCGTGGTGAGTGGAACGCAAACGATCCGAAGCTCCGCGAGAGACGGGTCCGGGTACGGGAGCTCTTAGAGCGGTTCGACCGATGGTCGCTCGCTCACGTTCCGCGAGAAATAAACGACCGCGCCGACGACTTAGCGAACGAGGCACTCGATGACGAGAACTGACGGAACCGACGAGCGTGCCGATACTACCGAACCACCCGAGTGGGCGAAAGAGCAGGCACGCGAGATCATGGAACCGACCGAAGACGAGAGAGCCAACGACGAGGGAGACGAGGCAGGAGTCGACGGAAGCGACGAATCCGGCAACGCGGGTCGCGTTCCTGACGTACCGGTCGATGTCGTCGACGAGGCTGAGCGGCTCACCCGTCTCACTCGCCGGGCAACGGATCCCGATGCCGCCGCCCGCTATCGCGAGCGTCGCGACGAGCTCGTGACGGGTCACGCGTACACGCCGCGGGTCCGCGAAGACGACGACACGCTGGTGTTGTACCCCGAAGAGTGGATGGAATCGGGGACGGTACAGATGGATCGGATCGACGAGACTGATCGCGCGGTCGAGGTGTCGCTGTCGGGGCCCGGAGACGCCGACCGCTACGAGGAGGTAGCCGCCTACAACGACGCGGTTGCCGAAGCGGTCGCCGACCGTGCGGCGGAGGTCCACGCCGCAACCGCTCGGACGCTCGCGACGTTTATGAGCAATCACTACGTGCGGCCCGTCGACGACACGACTCCAGCGATCCGCGAGGAGTTTCGCGAGGAGTACCTGCCCCGGAACGGGTGGCCGACCGACGAACAGCTCGCGGTCGTTGCCGAGTCACTCGACAGGATCGAATCGATCGCCGAGAGCGTCGAGAACCCGGATAGCTGAGGCTAGAGAGTTGGAGTAGTGAAACGATCCGCGTCGTGTGCCAGCGCGCGGATCGTGGCCGTGCGGGACGTACCGTGCGTTATTCGAGGAGGTCGCGGACCTCGTCGGCGCGCGTCTCGTCGGTGACGAAGCGGTCGAGGACCCACTCCAACTGTCCGAGAACCACGTCGTGGCCCGCATCGGTGAGTTCGTACTGGTTCGTTCGCTTGTCGAGTTCGCTCTTCGAGACGAACCCCTGCTCGACGAGGTCGTCGAGGTTGGGGTAGAGTCGACCGTGGTTGACCTCCGAGTCGTAGTAGGACTCAAGTTCGCGTTTGACCGCGAGACCGTACATCGGTTCCTCGGCGAGGATCGTCAGGATGTTCTGCTGGAACGCAGTCAGGTCGTGTGCGGTCGTCGATGCCTCCGAAACGGATTGTGCCTCTGACATGCTTGACAGAAAGGTACCCGTACTTATAGTCTTTCTCAACATTCACGAGGTTGTGATCCCTCAACGGCCGCGATGTGACTACGAACGTGTGTTTGAAGCGCTTCAGTACCGCTCAGAACGGGTTCGGTAGTGCCGCGTTCATGAGGGATCGCGGCAATTTGAGGGTAAAAAACTCGATTTATACGGGACAGCCATCGTTTCGGCAAGGCTTCGACGATCTGAAACCCGACCACGAGAGAAGCGTCAGACGACCAAACGGAGGGGTCGGGCGCATCGTCCCGAAAGGACTTTGGACGCGTTCGCCGACTGTATTTCACATGGTAAACCTCTGGGAAGACCTCGAAACGGGGCCGGACGCTCCCGACGAGATATATGCGGTCGTGGAGTGTCTCAAGGGCGAACGAAACAAGTACGAATACGACAAGGACATCCCCGCTGTCGTTCTTGACCGAGTGTTACACTCGAACGTTCATTATCCGTACGACTACGGGTTCATTCCGCAGTCGTACTACGACGACGGAGACCCGTTCGACGTGATGGTCCTCGTCGAAGACGCGACGTTCCCGGGCTGTGTCGTCGAAGCCCGCCCCGTCGCCCTGATGCGAATGGACGACGACGGTGAGCAGGATGATAAGGTGATTGCGGTGCCGACCGAGGATCCCCGGTTCGATCACATCGAGGATCTCGAAGATATCCCGCAACAGATCCGCGACGAGATAGACGAGTTCTTTTCGACGTACAAGAACTTGGAGGCGGGCAAAGAAGTCGAAACCCTCGGCTGGGCCGACAGAGACACCGCCATCGAGGCGATCGAACACGCCCAGAAGCTCTACGCCGAGGAGTTCGGCGAGTAGTCCAGCGTCCGGTATATAACCGGAGCGAATTACTCGCGGTGGGTCGATGTTGTATGCGCATGAGTAATTTTTAGGGATCCGGGGCCGTACGATCAAACGGAATTATGAACGAACGCTCCCCCCCAGTCGGCATCGATCACCCGACCGTCGTGCCGGCGAACCTCGACCCCGAGCGTCAGGCTTCGGACCGCTCGGACGAGACGCAGTCGTCAACTGACGGGTCCTGAACCGACGGTTCGGCCGATTGTGCCGGAGAAGTGTGACCCGCCGGCCTCAGCAGCGACGATCAGGGTGTGTCCATCGCGGCAGACAGCGGTGTCGCGTTCGCGACGAACGCCTCAAACCGGTCGTCAACCCACTCGGTGACCGACGGATCGGTCGATTCGAACACGTACCGTGGGTTGTTGGCATCCCCGTACGCAATCACACACGCGATGTCGGCGTATCGAAACAGACCGTACTCGATGGGGTTGGGGGCGACGTAGACGCTCGCGTTGTCGTCCGATAGTGCCCGATCGGTCGCTTGCTGGAACTCGTCGACAGACGCCCTGAGGACGGCCCGATCTATCACTAACTCCACGCTCGCTCCGCCGTCAAGCGCCGACGCGGCGGCCTCGTTGTACTGAGTAGTGACTATCGGCGAGACCGCACGGATCGTCTTGCCGTTTGCCCGTCGAATGAGCGTGACGATCCGATCGAGCGCCGCGAGCGGGTCGCGCTCGGTCGCCGCGGTGATCTCACCGTGATCGAGCGCTGAGACCGGCAACCCCGCGCCCGCACGTTCGAGATCGGCGGCGAATCCGCCGTATCGATCGGCACGGTCGATCTCAGCTAACAACGTCTCATACGCGTCGTGTACTCGTTTCCCGGTCGCCGTTACGCGGTACTCCGCGTCGCGTTTGACTACCCACTCGCGCTCGCGAAACCCGGCGAGGACCCGCTGAACAGTGGTTCGGGTCGCGTCGATCGCGTCAGTGAGAACTGCCGGTCGCCGCGGTTCCTCCCGAAGTGATCTAAGAACGGCGACCCGCGCCGGCGATCCGGTGAGGTAGCGTGCGTCGTCGTGTCCGCTATCGGACGACATCGTCTAGAACAGCAGTATGGGTAGGTGACTCATAACCGTGTCGACGAAAGAGAAATCTGATACCGATGTTCACGGCCGGTACTGGAACGTAACGACGGTTCCAACGGTGTCGTCGCCGGCAATCGTCTCCGTCGTCACCGTGAGTCCGACAACATCGTCTTCACCAACCGCCTCGTCGACGATTGCGCGGAGTGCCTCCGGATCCGCACCCTCCTGTACCACCGGTATTCGAACCTGCTGACGGTTGACACCGATGTCGCCGAGGTCGTACTCAGTGTGTTCGAACGCCTTGCGGATCGCGGCCTCGATGTCGGTCATGTCCCGTGATTCACGCTCGGAATATAAAAAGCCAGTCCGCGAACGAGCGAAGCGACGATCTTAGGCGTACGCCTCGTACTCCTCCCCGAACAGGGCGAAGTACGCGACACCGACGAGTCCAATAGCGCTCGCGATCCCAAACGCGAGCGTCGGATCCCCGGCGAAGGCGATGTCGACCGATGAAAGAGAAAAGCCGCCGTAGATCAGGCCGCCGAGCGCGGCGCTGGGGATGACGACCGCGTTACGAACGAGATAGTAGGACCCGGACACTGTCCCGCCGGCGTCGCGTTCGGCTGGGCCGACAATAAGCGCCTTGTGTGCCGGTAATCCGGCGAACCGCAGCCCAGAGAAGGCGAACAGCAGGGCGAACACGAGCGGGTCACCGGGAGCAACGATGAGGAGAACGGGGAACACCGCGTACACGAGGAACCCGAGCCCAACGACCGGTTTCAGGCCGACCCGTTCGGCGAGTCGCGCCGCGGGCGGCATCGACACGAGCGCGACCGTCATCTCGATCGCCAGTAGAACGCCGAAGAAGACTGCCGGTGACAACGATATCGAGCCGACAGTGAGTCCGACCTCGCGGAACTGTGTGACCACGAGAACGAAGAACACGTACACCATCCCGTTGGCGAATCGGACGAGCGTGTCGGCCACGAGCAACGGACGGAGCGTCGAGGGGAGTCCACGGAGGTC
>CAYRWH010000081.1:0-7391 GCA_964427935.1 uncultured Halobellus sp.
CCGTCGGCGGCGAGGACGCGACCGACCTCCTCTTGGAACGGATCGCGGCCGCCGAACGCCGAATGGTCGTCGTCGCCGGCGCGCCCGCGACCGGGTTCGACCTCGGAACGATCGGCGAACAGGTGACCGAAGAGTTGGAAGCGGCACTCGACCGCGGTGTCGAGGTCCGCGTGTTGCTCTCGCCCGAAACCGTCGACGCGCTTCCACGAAGCGTCGGCCGCCGGTACACGTCGGAACTGGCCGAAGTTGACGGGTTCGAGGTCCGGACATCACCCGGCGTCGACGGGACGTTCAACGTGTTCGACGAGATAGAGGTGTGTATCGAGGTGCCACACCCGCTGTCGGCGGACGAGCCGTTCGCGATGATCGATGTGAAAGACGTGGAGTTCGCGACGAGCGTAAAAGAGCAGTTTGAGCCGCGCTGGACGGAAGCAGAGCCGCTGACGTTCGGGCAGTAACGGCCGGATCGACCGCTATCTCCTCGTTCCGACACCGCTCATATCGTTGCGGGATCTACCCGAGGTATATAAAAAATCATAGGGAGCCTGTACCGTGTCACTGCTCCCGATTTATTTGGCTAGTTTCGTGACCGATGGCCCAACAAAGGCCGCCGACGGCGAAGACTCCGACGGTTCCCCAGGTCGACTCGATGAGGAACTGCGCAACGAGAAGCGCCGCGCCCATCGAGACACCGACGTACACGCCCTCCGGAATCGAAACCGGAAGGCGATTCCGTGACTGAAGATCCGCAGCCACAAATGTCAGTGCGAGGGTCGCTATCCCCGCCAGCGGGAGTGTACCGAGGCTAGTCGTTATTGACATAGTTTCAGATAATCACGTCATCGGAACTATGTTCGGGGCGAGTGTCGTATGGAAAATAATACCGACAAGTTCGTCGTACGAGGGATCCGGAGTATGGAATTCTCACCAACCGCGTCTGCGCGCTTATCGACGCAGTTCGTCCCGCAGGTCACCCATCCGAACCTCGCGTTCGGCGTGGGCGTTGTGCTGGTGGATCGACTCGTCGTTCGACTGTTTCATGTGGATCACGGCGTCGTCCGGGAGGTGGTCGAACTCCTCGACGGTCCCCTCGGCAAGTGCGCGGACACAGTCCTCGACGAACTTCGCGTCGGCGTGGGCCTCGTAGGTCATGTGGTCCTCGTCGGGCCGCTTTGCCATGTTATAAATGCGCGCGCTCATCGAGTCGCGGGCGACATCGATTACGTCGCGGAGGTCGACCGCCGGACTGTCGTCGGTCGTGATCGTCAGAGTCGCGTGGCCGCGCTGGGAGTGGCCCGGCTGTGGAACCGCATCGAGGAACTCCTCTGTCGTCTCTTCGTCGATTCCGAGTTCGTGAAGCTTGTCACGGGCGCGAGACTCCGACATTCCCTGCGAGCAGGGACACACCGTCATGCCAGTGACTTCTGCGCCAATCTCCGCGCGGGTCCCCTCGTCGGTTGCGGTCGCGCTGGCGACTATCTCCGCTGTGCTCTGTGTTTCGAGCTCGGAGGCCGGCGTCTCCTCGCGGGTGACGAGCTCTGCCGACATCGACACCTCGGCGGTTGTGGTGTAGTCGTGTTTCTCCAGAAGGCGCTCGGCAGCATCTCCACAGACATCTTCGACGCGGTAGGCCTCCTCGCGGGTGATCTCCTCTAAGATTTCGTCTATCGTCGCGAGGTTGCGAGACATGTCAATTCCCTTCCGACCGCTTGGGAGGTCGACGAACACCTCGAACTCGGCCATCAACACGATCGGTCGGTCGTCGCCACGGGCGAGTTTGACGAGCTTCTCTACGCCGGTGACGCCGACCTGCGAGAGGCCGACGGTGACGTCAGGGGCGGTCGCCTGTACGTCCGGCAACTGATGACTCATTTCGAACACGTTAGGGGAGGCGTTAGATTAGTGCTTTCGATAGGGGTACTCGACGCTGGCTCCGGGAGCCGACACGCGCGGGTCAGGTCGGTCGCCACCGGCACAACTCAGTCCTCCTCTCCGCCCGAGCGTTCAGCCTTCAGCTGTCGAACCTCGCGTTCCACGTCGAGATCGTCCAAATCGTCGAGTCGGACAGTCAGCGTCTCGTCGTCGCCAGCGTTCGCGTTCTGCCCGTCGGTCGTGTCGGCCTCGTCTGAGGTCGTCGAGACGCCTCTGTCAGTCTCGTGTCCCGAAAGTCGGGCATCAACCCGACGGACGAGTACGTACGTCGTGGCCGCGGTTCCGGCGGCCACGGCCCCATAGGCGGCCAACAGCGCCTCGGCACCGAACCGAGCCTCTAACACTGGCCCCGCAAGCCACGCGAACACACAGACACCGACGAGAAACGCCGTGGCGACGGAGACGGCTCTGCTCATGTGGTAGCTTTCAGCGTCACCGGACAAAGTCCTTCGCTCGCCGAGCGCCAGTTCGCGGGCCGGGCCACAATCACCAGCCTCGTCGGGGGAAAGGTCGAGCTGCTCAGAGGATATCCGTGGCGTCAAAACACACGCTCGGCGGGACGTAACGCACCATTTATAACCGCGGCAGCGGAACCGTACCTCAACGACTATGCCGAGTTCCAATGGACCCCAGAAGGCGACCCGAGACAAACTGTCGAACAAGCCAAGAAACCGCGGTACGTCGCCGCCACAACGGGCGATCCAGGAGTACGAGGAGGGATCGCAGGTTCACCTCAAGATCGACCCGAGCGTGCAGGAAGGCCGGTTCCACCCACGGTTCGACGGCCGAACCGGGACTGTGACTGGTAAGCAGGGTTCGGCGTTCACCGTCGAGATCACGGACGGCGGCAAGACGAAGACACTGATCGTCCGTGCCGCCCATATGAGTCGCCAGAACTGAGATGACGATATTTAAGGAGAAGGTTAGCGAGGAGTACGTCACGACCTCCGAGGCAAAGGAGATCCTCGCCGACATCGAGGCCGACCGCGCAAGCGACGAGGACCGCGAGCTGCGCTACGAGTTGGCGCGAGCGATCGAGCACGCGAACCGGTTCGCGCTGCTCGACGCTGAAGAGTCCCGTGCGCTCGTCGAAGAGCTCGTCGAGCTCGACCCAATCGACGTTCCAACCGCGATCAAGATTGCCGACCTCCTCCCCGAGGACCGGACGGAGCTCCGCTCGGTGTTCGCTCAGGAGCGATACTCGCTTGATGGCGACGAACTCGACGACGTGTTGAACATCGTCGCGAAGTACGCCTGATACCGCTGGACTCCACGCTTTCTTCGGTCACGAGTTCGCCGACAACAGCTTCGTACTGGCCGGGCGACTGGGTTCGTAGCGAAACGGGACTTTTACCCCCAATGACCGTCTACCGCGCTCATGACCGATCGATCGGCGGATCCGGGGGCGACGTACGGGGCACGGGACCCTGACGCGCTCGCGCGGCGAGCCGGCACCCGTGCGGACCCGGACCACGATCAACACTTCCTCGTCGATGACCGCGTCCTCGACCGGTTGCCGACGTACCTCCCCGAGGACGCCGACAGGAGCCACGTCCTCGAAATCGGCGGCGGGGCTGGGGCGCTCACCGACCGGCTCCTCGCGCTCGTCGACGCCGACGGAGCCGATCCGGACCGCCTCTCCGTGATCGAACGTGACCCAACGTTTGCCGCCTTCCTCCGTGAGGAGTTCGTCGACGCGGTCGAGTCCGGCGTCCTCGACGTGATCGAGGGCGACGCTCTCGACGTGGCGTATCCTCCTTTTACTGCCTGTGTCGCTAACCTCCCCTACGGAATCTCCTCGGAGATAGCGTTCCGGTTGCTCCCCCGAAAGCGACCGCTCGTTCTTACCTTTCAGGCCGAGTTCGCCGACCGAATGGTCGCCTCGGCTGGGGACTCCGAGTACGGGCGGCTCTCCGTTTCCGCACAGCACTACGCCGCGGTGGAGATTGTTGAGCGGATCCCGAAGGAAGCGTTCGACCCGCAGCCGGCCGTCGAGAGCGCGGTCGTCCGCTGTACGCCGCGGGACCCCGACTACGCGGTCGGCGACGAGGCGTTCTTCCTCCGGTTCGTGAAGGCGCTTTTTACCCAGCGACGCAAGACCGTCCGGAACGCGATCCGGAACACCGGTCACATTTCTGGGTTAGACGAGCCCGACGCCGTCGTCGAGGCAGTCGACGAGGACCTGCTGAGTCGTCGACCGGGAACGCTGGAACCGTCCGCGTTCGCAGCGCTCGCGGCGCTCGCGCAGGAACACGGGTCTCCAACGGAGGTCTGAGATGAATGAGTTCGCCGCCGTGGCGACTGTTGGGGCGCTCTCCGATATCAGTCGGCTGGTGACGGAGAACATCTGGCGTCTCGCGGTCTCCGTCGGCATCGTCGGTATTGTGCTCGGTGTCCGGTACCTGACCGGCCGTATTAAAGGTCGAGACGGCGAGTTAACCTCGAAACAGCGGCTGCTGCTCTCGACGACCGTGGCGGGAACGACCGCGGCCGGTGTGTTGGGACTGCTCGTCGTTTGGGAGCGGAGCGGCGCGCTCGTCGACGCGTACGAGGCCGCGGCCATCGCCGACCACCTTTCGAACATCGTCCTCGCAGTGGTGTTGCTGGCGAGCGCCTACGCGGTGACCGACTTCCTCGGCGGGGTGATCCGTGAACTCGCCGTCGAGAGCACGGCGATCTCCGAACACCAAGAGGAGGTGCTCCGGCGTATCGTGCAACTCAGCGTGTACACCCTCGTCGCGCTCGTGATAGTCGGCCTGTTCACCGACAACGTCGGTAGCCTCCTCGTTGGTGCTGGGTTCCTCGGGATTGTTGTCGGGATGGCGGCAAGACAGACGCTCGGTGCCGTACTCGCCGGGTTCGTGTTGATGTTTTCGCGGCCGTTCGAGGTCGGCGACTGGGTCGAAATTGGCGACCACGAGGGGACCGTCACGGAGATAACGATCATCAACACGCGGCTCCGGTCGTTCGACGGCGAGGTCGTGACGGTGCCCAACGACCAGGTACGGTCGGAGAGCGTTGTCGACCGGTCCCGCCGGAACCGACTCCGAATCGGGATCGAGGTCGGCGTCGACTACGATACCGACATCGAGCGGGCATCCTCCGTGATCGAGTCGGCCGTCTCTGAGATTGACGGGATTGCCCGGATGCCTGAACCCGACGTGGTAACGAAGCGGTTCGGCGATTCCGCGGTCGTCCTCGGCGTTCGGTACTGGATCACAAAACCAAGCATGCGGAAGCGGTGGCGCACACAGACTGCCGCAATGAACGCGATCAAGGCCGACCTGAAAAAGGAGGGGATCACCATTCCCTTCCCGCAACAGACGCTGTCGGCTCGGGCAGAGGAGTTCGGCGTCCAACTCGACTCGCGAGTCGGTCGGGAGACCGGAACTGGGGGATCGACCGGACCGAACGCCACAGACGGGACGCAACCGTCGAACACAGAGAGGTCCAAATGACCGCGTCGTCGATCTGGGCGGTTCTCTCCGGGGCGATCGCGGCGCTTCCCGTGGGCGTTGTCGGGACCGCAGAGACGCAGTTGTCGTGGTACTGGCAATGGGCACTCCGGATCCAGCGGTGGATAGACACCACGGCCGGACAGTACCTCGCGACGCTGGCAACGGTCGGAGTGTTCGTACTCGTCGTCCTCCTCGTGTCCGGTATCGGTCGCCTTCTTACCGACCGGTTCGAAACCGACGCGATACAGGCCGCCCAGTGGTCGTTGGTGACGATCGTTTCGATAGTGCTCAGCGCGTTCCTCGTCGCAGTATGGCGACTAACGGGGGAGGTTGAGGCGGCGTTTGAGTCCGTCGCGGTCGGTCCAGAGGCGGCGATTCGCGCGCTCGTGACCCTCATTGCGTTTGCGGCGGCGTACTCGGTCACCCGACTGACAAAACGATCGGTGAAGCGTGCGGTCGATCGAGGGAGCATCTCGCGACACCAGCGGGAGGTTGCTCACCACCTCGTACAGATCACCGTGTTCGTCCCCGTCGTCGGGTTCGTGGTCGCGCTGTGGGGGATCCCCGTTCGGAGCTTGTTCCTCGGTGCGGGCGCGCTCGGCGTCGTGGTCGGATTCGCGGCCCGCCAGACCCTATCGGGCGCGCTCTCAGGGTTCGTGATCCTACTTGCGCGTCCGTTCAAGGTGGGCGACTGGGTTCAGGTCGGGAGCCGTGAGGGAATCGTGACGGACGTGACGCTGTACAACACCCAACTCCGGACGTTCGACGAGGAGCACGTTCTCGTGCCGAACGACCAGGTGACCGGTGACGAGGTCGTGAACTACACCAACACCGATCGGATCCGCGTCACGACAGATGTCGGCGTCGACTACGACTGTGACGTGGCACGGGCAGCGGCGGTGGCGACTCAGACGATGGAGGGAATCGACGCGGTCTCGGACACGCCCGAGCCCGACGTGGTCCGGCATGGGTTCGGAGACTCGGCGGTCGTTCTCCGGCTCCGCTACTGGGTCGAGCCGGCGACGATTCAGGGGAAGTGGCAGGCACAGAACGCGGTGATCGAGGAGGTCAAGTCGGCGTTCGAGCGCGAGGGGATCGAGATACCGTTCCCACAGCGAGCCGTGTCGGGGCAACTCGACGGGGCGAGCGGACCCGCAGTCACTGCCGGTGAGACCCCCGAAAGGAGGTTCGAGGCGGGAGACGGGACCGCCGCGACGGACGCCGAGACCGATGAGGGGAGCACGTCTGGAGACGACGGGAGTACATCTGGAAGCGACGGAGGGAGCCGATGACCGGGCTCGACCGTGATGGACCCGACGTCTACCGCCCGGCCGAGGACTCGGGGCTGCTCGCCGAGGCGGCGATCGAGGCGGCTCACGGCCGGGTGCTGGAGGTTGGCACCGGGTCCGGGTGGGTTGCTGAGCGGATCGCCGAGGAGCGTGGGCTCCGCGTCGTCGGCAGCGATCGCAACCCACACGCGGCCGCCGAGGCGCGTGAGCGGGGCGTCGAGGGCGTCGTCGCCGATCTGGTCGATCCGTTTCGCGACGACGCGTTCGATACGGTGTGTTTCAACCCGCCGTACCTCCCGACGGATTCGGAACACGAGTGGGACGACTGGATGGAGCACGCGCTTTCCGGCGGGGAGAGCGGACGGGCGGTGATAGAGCCGTTCGTCGCCGACGTGGGTCGGGTGCTCGCACCCGGCGGCGTCGTTCTGTTGCTCGTCTCCTCGCTGACGGGCTACGACGAGGTGATCGACCTAATCGAGGCTGCCGGCTTCACCCACGAGGTCGTCCGCGAGGAGTCGTTCCCGTTCGAGTCGCTGTCGGTACTCGCGCTCCAAGAGAAATAACTAACGGGTATAAATCACATTAGCAAATATTATACATCGCCATATCGAAGAGTCGGTGATGACTGAACGAGTCGCGGCCACGCCGGGGGCGTATCCGCTTCCCGACTGGGCGAAAGAGACCCTCTCGGACCTGAAAGGCCACCAGAAGG
>CAYRWH010000082.1:0-7150 GCA_964427935.1 uncultured Halobellus sp.
TCGGTTCGCTCCGCTTCGGACAGGTCTCGGTACGCCGGCGGAAGCTGCTCAAGACTGTCGTATTTGAAGAGACTGAGGTCCGTCTCGAACGCTGCTGTTTCCATTTTGGGCATACGTATTGCTCTCCGAGTAGGACAATCATTAGAGACCCAGTTTTGAAAAGATTCTGTTTTCAAAACTCACAGTTGGATGTGACACAGGATAAAACCACATATCAAGTGAGGTATATTCTCCAAAAAGAGTGCTAAATCCGATGAATTGAGGCCGTATCGACCGGAACCGCCGTCCAGCAGGCGACTACTGAGAACCAAGACACAGACCGAGCGTCGGCGAGACGATGCGGTCAGTGACCCCGCAGCGCGTATATATACCCTTCGAGCGCAACCGCAGCCGGATCGCCGGTGTCGTCGATACCCACCGCATAATCGGTGGTGAACGCTCTGTACGCCCCAAGACAGGCGGCGACCGCGTCGAGGGCGTCACCGCCGTCGTTATCGACGATCCGATCGACGAGAGCCGCGGGTTCCTGATAAACCAATCCGCTCTCCGCGGTCAGCCCCTCGGCGTTCCGCCGTCGTCGCGTCGTCTCGGCGTCACTCGATCCCTTATAATTCGTTCGACAGAGGCCGAGCGCGTCGAACACCGCCGCCGGGTACGTTTCAACGACCGTCGGGCCGGCCGTTTCAAACCCGTCGTTCGCGAACGTGTCCATCGGCTCGACACGGACATCGTCGACGACGGGCGCGAGCACGTCACGTATGCCATAAAAGGTGATCGTGTCAGCGATGAAGCCGTACGGCGACCGCGCGCCAACCGCGCCGTCCGTCTCGCGTTTGTCGTAGGTGCCCTCGCCGTGGGCTCTGGTCAGTTCGACGCACCGCTCCGCGAACGCGCGGACCGGGTCGTCGGTATCGGCGTTGGCGGGACTATTTATAAGCGTATCCGGGAACCTATTTATAAACTCCCGCCACGATCCGGTCCCAGCCGCCTCGACGATGAACCGCGGGAGCCCAAACGGAAAGTCGAGACCAACGATCGCACGTTCGTCGAGCTCTTGGATCCACTCCGCCACCGCCTGAAGGGCACCGTCGCGGTCGGCGGATGGGTGGTCCGCGAACTCGACGAGCGGGTCGACCGATTCTATCCGGAGTTCGCCGTCGACGACCGTTCCGGTCGCGACCCACGTTTTCGCACCTGCGTCGCGGGCGGCAGCGCTGAAATCGACGCCGTAGACGGTGATCGGGTCCACAGGCGGGTCGATGTCGGGCATCATTGATCGATGGGCGGTCCGGGCAATCAACCCGTCGCCCGCGGGCTCGTGGGATTCGAGCGTCGAGGCTAACGTTGATTAGTCGCGCCGTCGTACCCGTTCGTATGCCCGCCACAAAGGAGGTCGAGTGTCTCGATGACAACTGCGACCTCGACATGTTCGAGAACCATTACACGTACGACGTTCCCGACGACCACGCAGTCGGCGATCTGGCGTGTCCGTACTGTGGGGGAAGCAACCTCGCCGAGATCGAGGTCTAACGCCGTGGCACGAATTGTCGACACCGGTCGGTCGGTCGTTCGCAGAGCGCTCGAAAAAGTCGGCCGCGGCTGGAGCAAGATGCAGGAGCGCCGCGCGCTCTCTTACGACCTCCTCGAAAGCGACGAGGCCTACCTCGTCGTGTTCGACGCTCCGGGCGTCCGTGGCGAGGACGTTCAGGTGAAGTTCTTAGATCACACCGTCGAAGTCCGTCTCGAACGGTTCCGTGATTTTTACGACGGCTTCGATCTGCTCTTTCCCGGCCGGGGGCTCACCCTGTCGAGCACTGCTGAACTCCCCTTAGACGCCGACGTGACACCACACGGCGCGAACGCGACACTCACGCGCAACGGGACACTTGAAGTCGAGATCCCGAAAGACGGCGTGGCCGACGACGTGGCCGTCGTTGAAGAAGAGGACGAGGACGACGACCGGACCGACTGACGGCACCCACCCGGAATCATTCCCCGCGACTCATCCGGAACCCCTCACGACGACTCAGCCGGAACCCCTCACGACGACTCATCTGGAACCCCCTCCGCGACTACTCTGCGCGATTCCGAACCGTCATCCCCTCCCGGATCTCGAACGACTCGTCGCCGTCGAACCGCTCCGGATCGAACGCGTCGATCCACGGCGACTCCGAGGGCGACCCTCGCTCCTCGGACAACGACGCTACCACCCCTTCAGCGACGTGTTCGCCGATCGCCGGCGCGCGCATGAACCCGTGACCCTGCCAGCCGGCGGCGACGAACACGCCTGTCGGGGGCGCACCGACCGGCCCGACAAGCGGGTCGCCGTCGGGCGTCGCGGTACACAGGCCAGCCCACGATCGCTCGACCTCGGGGACGTAGTCGGCGCGCTCCGTGAGGACTGCCGAAACGTCCTCCCGGAACCAGTCGTCGGCCTCAGGGTCGTACGCGTTCGGGTCGGCCTCGATCGGCTCTGTCCCGTCGCCCGCAAGCAGCCCGGTCGGATGCGGACGGAAGTACGCTCCGGCGGTGGCATCGTACGTCATCGGACCGTTGTACGTGACGCGGCTCGTGAGCGCCTGGACGCGGTACGGTTTTATTGGAACTCGGAAACCCGCTTCCGCAAGGAGTCGTTCGGTGTGTGCGCCGGCCGCGACGACGACAGCGTCGAACGACCGAGTTGCGTCGTCAACGCGGAGCGTCGGAGCAGACAACCCGTCGAACGCGACCGGGGTATCCGTCAGGATCCGGACGCCCTCACGACGCGCACGCTCCGCGGTCGCAGCGACGTAGCTTGTCGGGTCACACCAGCCGGCCCCCTCCGCAACGGCGGCGACTGCGAGGTCGTCGGTTCGGAGTGGGAACCGTTCTCCGAGGGCGCCGGGCTGGACAACCGTCACCTCGCGACCGTGCTCGCGCATGCGTTCGACCATCGCCGGAACCGCCTCCGCATCCGAATCACCCTCACGAACCGCGATCACGTACGGACACGGGGTGAACGAAAAGCCCGGCAAGCTCCGGTCGAACGCGCGGAACCGCTCCATCGCGCGGGCCGCGAGTGCGGCGTCGACATCCTCGGCGTACGCGTCATAGAGCACACCGGCCGCCCGCCCGGAGCTGCCACTTGCGAGATCACCGCGGTCGTACAGCGTCACCTCGGCGCCGCGGGCCGCGAGATCCGCGGCGGCGGTGATGCCCACCGCGCCGCCACCGACAACCGCGACCGTGGGGCTTCGCGTCGTCTCGTCGGTCATGTCTTCTCGTTCTCGAAGATCGGATAAAAACCGTCGCCTGCGCGGTGATCGTTCCCGCGCAAAACCACGCTTATTTGAGGAACTCGTCGAGTCCGCGGGCCGGGTAGCCGACGACGTGATCGACGCCGGCCTCACGGAGGTCAGCGACCCGGTCGCGGACGCTCTCGGGCTGCCCGACCAGCGCGAAGTCGCTGGCGGCTGTTAACAGGATCTCGCGGGTCCGCCCCGTCGCGGTCGCATCTGTTGTGTCTGCCTCCTCGGATCCCGACCCGTCGTTCGTCGGTTCGCTTCCGTCATCGCGCTTCAGTGCGCGAGCGACCGGGCGGCGTCGAGCAACGTAGTCGCCGAGGGCGTCGAGCACCGCGTCCTCGTCGTCGGTGAGAACCGTGGGGGCGTACAACGCAATCTCCCCGTCGAACCCGGCCGCACGGAGGGCCCGAACGTCGCGCTCAGTCGAACGCGAGAGCAGTTCGAACTGGGTCCCGCCGGCCGCCAGCGCGACGCGCTCGACACCCTCAGTGCCGACCCACGCGTCGGGGACGGACTCCCGAGCCGCCCCGAGCCGCGGCGCGACGGCCTTCGCGGACTCCGACTCGTCGAGGTACGCGCCGTGGCCGGCGACGAGTACGCGTCGGGCGTCTGCCGGAAGTCGGTCCAGAAGCGAGTCGTCGCCGAGCGGGTCGAACCCGTCGGCGCGGACCGGTGTGGTGACGTACAGCGTCGTTTCGGCGGCGAGCGCAGCCAGCGTCTCGCCGTCGGGAAGGTGTTCGCGTCCCTCGTAGTCGATCGCAACGCGATCGACCGGGAGGTCGGTCGCCCGAGAGACATCACAGTCAGCGGGTTTGATCGCGGCCGAGTCGATTCCCGCGCGGGCAACCGCCGTGTCGGCGTGGTCGGCCTCGTCGCCGTCGATCAACATCGTGTGGCCTCCGATCGGTGTCGACCGGTTGTGGAGCTGTTCACGTGAGTCCTCTCAGTACCATCGCGGAACGCGATCCATCGCTTGTACAGCCATGACAGCGGTTGATACCTGCTTGACTCAAGTAAACCCGTCGCGGCGCGGTAACATTAACCGGTAACATCGGTGTCTCCGGCCGTTCTTTAGGCATCGAGCCCGTAGTAACGGTATGAACCAACTCGTGAACGGCGAGTGGCGAACCGATACGTACGAAGCGACCGACGAGGAGGGAGCCTTTCAGCGAGGGGAGACGACCTTCCGAAACTGGATCGCCGGCAGTGACGTGCCCGACCACGTCGACGCCGAGCCGGACGAGCGGTTCCAGCCCGAAGCGGGACGCTACCACCTGTACGTCTCGTACGCCTGTCCGTGGGCACATCGGACGCTGCTCGCGCGGTCGCTGCTCGGACTGGAAGACGCGATCGAGATCAGTGTCGTCGACCCGTGGCGCGGCGAGGGCGGCTGGCAGTTCTCCCCGGAAAAGGACGGCTGTACCCCCGACCGGCTCCACGACAGCGACTACCTCCGTGAGTTGTACGTCGCGGCCGACCCGGACGCGACCTGCCGCGTGACCGTCCCCGTGCTTTGGGACACCGAGGAGGACACCGTCGTCAACAACGAGTCGCGCGAGATCCTCCGAATGCTCTCGACCGCCTTCGACGACCTCGGCAACGAGGTCTCGTTGCTCCCGGACGCCGACGACGCGGCGACGGTCGCGGATGTCGACGAGGTGATCACTGAAATATACGAGCCCGTCAACAACGGCGTCTACCGCGCCGGCTTCGCGACCTCACAGGCCGCCTACGACGAGGCAATAGACGAACTGTTCGACGCGCTCGACCACTGGAACGAGCACCTTGCCGACCGACGGTACCTCGTTGGCGACTCACTCACGGAGGCGGACATCTGTCTGTTCACCACGCTCGTTCGGTTCGATCAGGTGTACCACACCCACTTCATGTGTAACCGGAAGTTCATCCACCAGTACGAACAGCTCTGGCCGTACCTGCGTGACCTGTACCAGACCCCAGGCGTCACCGAGACGGTGAACATGGACCACATCAAGGAGCACTACTACACGACTCACCCGGACGTGACACCGACTGGGATTATCGCGCGGGGACCGGACCTCGACTGGGACGCGACACACGACCGTGACCGGCTGAGTGGATCGCCGCCGACGCCGCGGGCAGACGACTGAATCGGAGGCAAAATCGAATCCGAAACTGGAGGGCGAAGTCGTGAGGGAAGTTTGGGTGGCGGCGCAGAACCGGAGGTGACCGACTCTCGGGGAGGACCGCTTATACGAGGTCGTCGAAGTCCTTGTACCGCGTGATTTCGACGCCGTCGTCGGTGACGACGGCCACGTTGATCCCGTTGCCGGACGCCAGATCGCGCTCGACGGCCGACTGGATCGCCTTCGCAGCGATCGTCTTGGCCTCATCAACGGTAACGTCGTCGTGATACTCCTGTTCTAAGACACCGAGCGCGTACTGGGAACCGGAGCCGGTGACGGTGTACTCCTCCTCGGTCGTCCCGCCGAGTGCGTCGATGGAGTAGATGTGGGGGCCTTCGTCGTCGACGCCGCCGAGGATCGGCTGGACGATGAAGAATGCGCCCGTACGAAGCAGGTTGCCGGTGAGCGTCGAGAGCGCCTCCATCGACATGTCCTTGCCGCGGCGGGTCTCGTAGAGACTCGTCTCGGCTTTGAGCGTCGAAATGAGGTTCTGTGCGGCGGAGACGGAGCCGGCGATTGTGAGAGCGCCACGGGGGTGAATCTCCTCGACCTTCTGCACGTCCTTTGAGGAGACCATGCCGCCGAGGGACGCGCGCATGTCCGTCGCCATGACGACGCCGTCGCCGGCGCGGATGCCGACGGTGGTCGTCCCGGTTTTCATTTCGCCCTCGCCGTCGGCCTGTGCCGCACGGCGCTCGCTGTGTTCGAACTCGCCGAGCTCCGGCCCGAAGACGGGCTGGTCGCGGCCGAGTTCGACGGATGGACCGTCCGAGAGATCGTCAGTCGGTGTTCGCATTACTGCCACCTTTGCTCCTCGCGCCCATAAAGGCAACCTTTCGGGGACCGACCGCCGGTTCCGATGCCCATATCCCGGGCAGATGAAGCCGAGACTCGCCGACGGGAACAACGGGTAAAATGGCGGCTCTTGTTCCTACTTCTCGACGTTCTCGTACGCCTCGCCGGTGGTCTCGACAAGTCGGTGAACCGGGACGTTGATACCGAGCTGGTCGCGGGCGAACACGGCTACGGGGAACAGCGAGATCCCAATGGCGATGGCCGCCTGGTGGAGGCCGAACAGCGTCGCCGAGCGGATGCGGTCGAACATGAGTCTTCGATAACCTCCAACGGAGACACCTATATATCTCTTGTGCCCGACGAATCGGGGATACCCCTCCGCAGTCGTGCGGTTTCGAACAACGTTCCGGATACCCGAAACGTCTCACGGTACCGAGGAAACGACGTGTATCTCAAGCCGGCTTCATCGGCCTCGTTTCCATAAGTTATGCGAATCCTCTCTCGGGGATGCGCCTACCTGTGGCGTCGAACGCGAGGTGAAACGAGCGAACGGACCGAACGGGATATTACGGGTCAAGCTCGTATCGGAGGTCGTGCAAAACGTTACCGACCGGACCCGCAACCCGTTCGGCATGCGCCCGGACTGCCCCTCGTTCGTTCCCGGATACGGCGACGCGAACGCGGATTTCCACGTCATCGGCGATCACCCGGGAGTCCACGGCGGCGTCGACGACGGGATCCCGTTCACCGGGACACCGTGGTCACCGGTCTTTCTCGACGCGTTGACCGAGGCGGGCCTGTTCACCAAGGACAACCCGATAACAACGGAGAAAACGTTCCTTTCGTACCTTCATATGTGTGTTCCCGATGGGGAACCGACCGACGACGACTACGACGACATGGAGC
>CAYRWH010000083.1:0-2908 GCA_964427935.1 uncultured Halobellus sp.
TCGCCATCGAGATGCACCCGAACATGCTCGTCTACGAGCCGACGGGCCTGCTCGCGCTTCGTGAGGCGACGAACGAACGAATCGGCGCGAATTTCGATCCCTCACACCTCTACTGGCAGGGTATCGATGTCACCGAGGCGATCCGATTTTTGGGGGATCACGACGCGATCCACCACTTCCACGCGAAGGATACGAAGGAGTACGAGTCGAACATTCGGCGAAAGGGCGTTCTCGATACGACCAACTACACCGAGGAAACGGAGCGCTCGTGGCTGTTCCGCTCTATCGGCTACGGCCACGACGAGGGCCATTGGAAGGATGTCGTCTCGACGCTCCGGATGGTCGGATACGACGGTGCGCTCTCGATCGAACACGAGGACTCGCTCACCTCCTCACGGGAGGGCTTAGAGAAGGCGGTCGATGTCCTCTCACGCGCGGTCTTCGAGACGGAGCCGGGCGACGTGTACTGGGCGTAAGACGACTCGATTACGGCCGCGAATGGACTCACGACACGCGACGAACACACGACAACGATGACTGACACACCGCTAAAAATCGGCGTACTGGGGTATCGGTTCATGGGTAAGGCACACGCGAACGCGATGGCGCGACTTCCGATGTTCTTCCCGGACGCGCCCTCGATAGAGCGACATACGCTCGTTGGACGGAACGAGGAGGCGCTCGCAGCGGCAGCAGAGCAGTTCGGTTTCTCACACACCGCGACCGACTGGGCGGACGCCATCGAGGACGTGGATGTCTTCTACAACCTCGGGCCGAACCACGTCCACGTCGAGCCGTCGGTCGCGGCGCTCGAAGCCGGGGTTCCCGTCCTCTGTGAGAAGCCGCTCGCGCCAACGCTCGCGGGTGCCGAGCGCATGCGCGACGCGGCTGCGGCCGCTGACGTGCCCGCCGGCTGTGCGTTCAACTATCGGTTCGTCCCGGCGATCCGGTACGCGAAGAACCTCATTGCTGACGGAGAAATCGGCGAAATACGGCACGTTCGCGGTCGATACCTCCAAGACTGGCTCGTCGATCCCGAGGCCCCGTGGGCGTGGCGGATGGACGAGGAGCTCGCGGGCTCCGGTGCGCTGGGTGACCTCGGCGCACACGCCGTTGACCTCGCGGAGTTCCTCCTCGGCGACGCGGTCGGCGGCATCGACCGCGTCTCGGGACAGCTTCAGACGTTCGTGGACGAGCGGCCGGTGCTTGACGACGACGGCGAAGTCGAGGAGTACCGTGACGTGACTGTCGATGACGCCTTCAGCGCGCAGGTCGCCTACGAGTCGGGCGCAACGGGGACGTTCGAGGCCTCACGCGTTGCGACCGGTCATAAAAACGACCACACGATTCAGGTCCATGGCTCGAAGGGAAGCCTGAAGTTCTCGCTCGAACGCTTCAACGAGTTGGAGGTCCTCAACGAGGGAAGCCGCGGGTACGAGACGATTCTCGTCACCGACGAGACGGATCCGTACGTCGACCACTGGTGGCCGCCGGGCCACGTGCTCGGCTGGGAGCACACGTTCGTCCACGAGAACTACGAATTTCTGTCGGCGGTCGCCGAGGGCGGCGAGTTCTCTCCCTCCTTCGAGGAGGCCTATCGGATCCAGCGCGTCCTCGACGCGGTGGAGCGCTCGGACGAACAGGGCGAGTGGATAGCAGTCAAGTAGAGGCACGACCACCGCGAGTCGTCAGGCGGTGGGACTGTTCAGCCGAGCGGGTCGGAGTCGAGCGGGTCGGCCTCGTCCCAGCCATCAGTGTCGATGTCGCTCTCGCTGTAGCTGGCGAGCGTCTCGCTTCGAGCGAACGCCACGGGTTCCCATACAATCTCTATGTCTTCGTTTCCGGTCGCTTCGGGAATCGTGATCCGTTCGCCCGGCTGGACGACACCGTCGCCGGGCCACGCTCCGAAGGTCACCTCCTCGTCCGGGTCCGCCCCGCGGACGTACAGCTCCTCGGCGGGGACTGGGTCGGGTCCGACCGCGGTGACGACGATATCCCCGTCGTCGTGTTCGATCTCGAACTCGGCGTCGGGCGGGGCTACCCCGTCAATGAGTCCGAACATCGCGGCTCCGACGACGGCGAGAAGCAGCACGACGACGCCGACGAGGACCCCGCTCCCGGCTATCGGCGTGAACCCGCGGTCGTCTGCCCGGAACCCGGTCATTCATCGTCTACTCCGCGCGCTCTGGTATAAGGATTTACGCGCCGTCTATCAGCGTTGATATCGCTCTTTCCTGATGACCCGTCGCGGATCGGAACCCCGTTATTTCGGGCGGCCGTACCGAGCAGTGTGACATCGTGGACGACGGATCCGGAAGGAGGACGCGCCCGCGGTCCTCGTGGCTTGGCCCGCGCGTGGTTCGAAGTGTTGGTTCGCCCGCGACGGTTCTTCACCAACGGAGTAGGGCCCCGGGACCAGGCTCCCGGGTTGACGTTTGCCGCGGTCGTGGCGGCCGCCTACGCAGTCGGATGGATCCTCGCGGATCCGAGCGTTGTACCGCCGATAGCCGAGTCAGTCGCGCTCTCGGCGGTCGTCGTCGTGTTGGTCATCACCGCGCTGGCGGCGCCGGTCGGTCTCCATCTGACCGCGGCGGTGGCGACGGTGTCGTTGATCGTCGCTAGCGTCGAGATTGGGGAGCGTGCGGCGTCACGAGACCGTGGCGGCGTAAGCGAGACGGTACAGGTAGTCGCGTACGCCAGCGCGCCGATGGCGCTTGCCGGGCCGCCGATCCCCGCGCTTCGGATCGCCTGTGGCGTGTACGCCGCCTTCCTGTTGTGTCTCGGGGTTCGGGTCGTCCATCAGACCACGCCCGTACGGACACTGATCGCCGCCGCCCCACCGGCAGCGCTCGGCTATGGCGTCGGCTACCGTGTCGTCGCCGCGACGCGAACGCTGTTCGGCGGCTGA
>CAYRWH010000083.1:3008-7089 GCA_964427935.1 uncultured Halobellus sp.
GTACACACAAATGGACCTACGTATCGTTCCTAACGTCTCCGTGGGCCGTCGAGGCCGTACCGTCCACGGGAGCGGAATCGCGTTCGAACACCGATCAGCCGAACCAACGGTGTCGGCATGAACTGGGACAATCTGCACGAGGAGGATGTCGCGTTCGAATTCCGTGGTGACTCCCCAGACGACCTCGTTTCCGGCCGGTTTTACCGTGGTACCGTCGACGGCTACGCCGAGTTCGGCGTGTTCATCGACCTCGCACCGGGTGTTACTGGGCTGCTTCACCGCTCGGAGATCGATCAGCGCCTCGACAGCCTCGATTGGGAGCCGGGAGACGACGTGTTCGTACAGGTGACCGGCGTCCGTGACAACGGAAACATCGACCTCGGCTGGTCGATCCGACAGGGCGAATCGGAGTTCCGCGGCCTTCTCGTTCACGACGGCGACCGGGAGTACCCCCCAGAGGAGGCAGATGAGACGACCGCATCGGACGAAACGGACGGATCGGACGGGTCTGCGGACGCGGAGACGCCTACCGACGCGGATTCGACGGAGCCGGGTGCGGACACAGCAGAACCGGATACGGACGGAGCAGATACGAACGCAGCGGAACCGGATACGAACGCAGCCGAGCTAGAGACAGCTGACGGACCGGAGACGGTCGACGAACCGGAGACGGCCGACGAACCGGAGACAGCCGACGAACCGGAGACGGCCGCTGAGACAACCGTTCCGGACGACCCGGTCGAGAACGGAGCAGACACCGCAGCAACGACCACCGACTCCGAGACGACCGAGACCGAAGAAATCGACACCACAACAGCCGCGGATGATGACCTCGACCGCGTCGCCGTCGAGACGCTCTCGGACCGCGTCGGTGACGCGGTTCGGCTCGAAGGCGAGGTCGTGAGCGTTCGCCAGACCGGTGGCCCGACCGTCTTCGAACTGCGCGACGAGAGCGGCGTCGTCGACGCGGCCGCGTTCGTCGAGCCGGGCGTCCGCGCGTACCCGGACGTCGAAATCGGCGATGCGGTCCGGCTGGATGGCGAGGTTGAGCGCCGCCGCGGGGACCTACAGGTCGAGACGGACGCGCTCGTCATTCTCGACGGCGAGGCAGCCGAAACGGTTCGTCGTCGGCTCGCGGAGGCACTGACCGCCGAGGCCCGGCCCGAGGGGCTCTCGCCGCTCGCGGGCGACGAGGCAGTTGCCGCGCTCGGCGAGGGGCTGTTGGATGCTGCGGAGGCGATTCGACGTGCGGTGCTCGAATCGCGTCCCGTCGTCGTTCGGCATCCTGCCACCGCCGACGGCTACGTCGCCGGTGCGGCGGTCGAGCGTGCCGTCCTCCCGCTGATCCGCGAGGAGCACGAAAAGAGCGACGCCGAGTACCACTACTTTACTCGACGCCCGCTTGAGGACCCCGTTTACGAAATGAACGACGCGACGAACGACGCCACGCGTATGCTTCAGGACCGGGACCGGCACGACGAGAAGCTCCCGCTGTTCGTTCTCGTTGGCACCGGATCGACCGTCGAGTCCGCGGACGGCCTCGAACTGCTGTCCGTCTACGACGTGGATTCGGTCGTCGTCGATGCCGCCGTCGCCGACACAGAGACTCGTGAGACGGTCAACACGCTGGTTTCGCCGGAGCTCGAATCGGTTGACGGCGATCTCTCGACCGGCGCGCTCGTCGCGTCGCTCGCGTCCGCGATCAACGACGAGGTTCGCGACGACCTCGTTCACCTGCCTGCGGTGAGCTACTGGGAGGACACTCCCGACCGCTACGCCGACCTCGCACACGACGCGGGCTACGACCTCGAACGCGTCGCCGAGCTTCGTGAAGCGGTCGCGCTGGAGGCGTACTACCAGTCGTATCAGGACAAACGCGAACTCATCACGGACCTGTTGTTCGACGACGGCGGCGACCTCGCCGCGCACGTCTCCGAGCAGTTCCGCGAGAAGCTGGAGACCGAGATTCAGACCGCAAGCGCCAACGTCGTCACCGAGGCGGTCGACGGCGTGGAGTTCGCGCTCCTCGACACCGACGGCTACACCCATCGGTTCGACTTCCCACCGACGCCACTCCTGCTCGATGCGCTCCATCGTCGCCAGGCCGACGGCGAGCCGCTCGCGACGGTCGGAATCGGAACCGACGAGCTGTACGTCCGTGCGACCGAGGACCTCTCGATTCGGGCGATAGCAGAGCGCGCTGCCGAGATCGCACCCGCCGCCGACGTTTCCACCGCCGGCCTCCGCGAGGGGAAAATCGAGTTCCTCTCGGGCGAGCGCGACGCCGTCGAGGACGCAATCGTCGCCGCGGTTGCGGAACAGTTCTAAGGTCGTCTCACGCTCCCCCGGCGACCGCGATTTTTTGCTGTGGCGGCCGCGGGCAGAACCGATTTGACCGTCGTACTCGTAGGTACGTCTATGTCCCGCGACGCCGAACTGGTGATCGACACGTGGCAGTTTCGTGAACAACAGCTGCCACGCGTGCCGCCACGTGGTTGGACCACGACCGACCGCCTTCGTGAGGCAGTGTGTCTCGCGGTGGCGTGCTCGGTCGACGGCGTTGACCACGTCGAACCGTTCTCCGGGCCGGCCAGCGAGACGGAGCGGTTCGACGCGACCGTGACGACCGACTCCGTCGCTGCCGAGCACGTACGGGTAGTCCCGTCATCGGAACCGGACGCCACGGAGGGGTCGGACACGACCGACGAACGAGATGAGTTCTCGGAGACAACAGAGCAGTTCGATTTGGACGAGGCGCTCGACCGCCTCTAGCGTCGTTTCTCGCCATCAGTATTCGATTGTCCCCGAGTATCGATTTAATACGAGCACGAGGACCGCTCCGCCGACGGCCATAAGCGTGAACCGTGGGGCGGCGGCTCGCCACGACTCTCCGCTCTCGGTCAGACGAATCGACACCTCGACGAGCGGGGCGCGGAGCGCGCCCACGACGAGACTGACGAGAAAGGCGATAGTGGCGGCACGGGCTCTTTCGAGGGCGTACTTGACGGCGTGAGCGATCGTGAACACGCCCACAACCCCGCCGAGGAGGAACGTCACTACCGGCGGGCCGGTCGCGACGAGCGCGTCCGTGCCGTTGCCGAACGCGAGTCCGAGTACCCCGCCGACGAACTCCCGAACTGCGCCCGCCATGTAGTCGTACTGACCGAGCACGATCAAGAGGAGTGACCCGGAGACCCCGGGAAGAATCATCGCGCTCACGGCGATCGCACCCGCGAGGAAGACGACTGGCAAGGAGGCGGCGAGTGCGGTTGACGCGTAGCCCGAGGCGAGAAACGCGAGCAGGAAGCCGCCGGTCGCCGCGCCCTTTCGACGCGAAGTGTCGAGGTCGACATCACCGAGCAGGACCGCTGCGCTCGCGGCTATCAGCCCGAAAAAGAAGCCGTACGTCGCCACCGGCTGCGTTGTGAGCAGGTAGTCGACGCCGCTTAACACCGCGACGACAGCAGTCGCGATGCCCGCGACAAGCACGACGAGGAAGCCTCCGTCAATCTCGTGAAACGCAGCACGGGCGTCCGGAACGTTTTGGGGCTGAACGCCGGCAAGCACGCGGCGGATCCGCCTCGGGTCGATCGCAGTAACTGCGGCGATGAGTCGCTCGTAGATACCGACGAGCAGGGCGATGGTGCCGCCCGAGACGCCGGGGACCGCGTCCGCGGTCCCCATCGCGATCCCTTTTAAATACAGCGCGATCCAGTCTCGGGCACCGGCCATCGCGTTAGGACACGATAGCCGAGTCGGTCGCCCCAGCGGGTCCGAGAACGTCAGTCGCTTGGGAGACGGCGGCGACAGCGACGGACTCCGGCGCGTCGAGCGCGGCAGTGTCGTCACCGCCCTCGTCAGTGCCGTCCTCATCAGTACCGTCTGTGGTTCCGTCGCCGTCAGTGCCGTCTTCATCCTCGTCGATCGGGCACTCAGGGTCGCCGGCGGGGCAATCGAGGATGCGCTCCTCGAGTTCGACCGTCGGCGTCGTGTCGTCTTCGCCGATCACCTGTCCCTCAGTCACGGTGAGTTCACCAACTTGCTCCGTCGTGTACAGGTCGTCGTCAGTGACGGGGTCGGT
>CAYRWH010000084.1:0-6987 GCA_964427935.1 uncultured Halobellus sp.
GGTCCGGCGACGGGATCGCTTCCACCAGCCAGAACTTCGCGAAAGCCCTGATGCGGTCTGGGTTGAACGTATTCACACATCGACACTACCCGTCGCGGATCCGCGGTGGACACACGTACACGGAGATCCGTGCCGCCGAGGATCCGGTACGCTCTCGGGGTGACGGCTACAACTTCCTGCTCGCGCTCGGCGACTCGTTTGCCCGCAACCCGCAGGAGGAAGCCCTCTACGGCAACGAAGAGATCAAACCGCTCTCAGAGAACCTCGATGAACTCCGTGAGGGCGGTGTCATCGTGTACGACGAGGGACTGCTCGATACCTCGGAGATCCCGAATTTCGACGAGCGTGTCGAGGAGAACAACTGGCACGTGTACCCGCTCGACCTGCGCGGACTCGCCCGCGACATGGGTCGTGAAGTCATGCGGAACACGGCCGGCGTCGGTGCGACCTGTGCGCTGATCGGGATGGAACTCGACCACGTCGAGGATCTCATGCGCGACGCGATGCCGGAGAAGATCCTCGACCCCAACCTCGAGATCCTCAACACCGCCTACGACCAGGTCCGTGAGGAGTACGATGTCGACGCCTCGGATGTCTCAGTGCCGACCGGCGAGCACGACGAGACCCAGCTGCTCATGTCCGGGTCGGACGCCATCGCGTACGGCGCGATCGACGAGGGCTGTCGGTTCATCGCCGGCTACCCCATGACACCGTGGACAGAAGTGTTCACGATCATGAGCCAGAACCTACCCGGACTGGGCGGGATCTCCGAACAGGTGGAAGACGAAATCGCGGCCGCGGCGCTCGCGGTCGGTGCCTCCCACGCCGGCGTGAAGGCCATGTCCGGCTCCTCGGGCGGCGGCTTCGCGCTGATGTCCGAACCGCTCGGGCTCGCGGAGATGACAGAAACGCCCGTCGTTCTCGTCGAGGCCATGCGTGCTGGTCCGTCGACCGGGATGCCGACGAAGCCGGAGCAGTCAGACCTCGAACACGTCTTGTACACTTCACAGGGTGACTCCCAGCGCGTCGTTCTGGCCCCGGGAACCGTCGAGGAGGCGTACGAACAGTCACGAATTGCCTTCCGGCTCGCGTACGAGTACCAGATCCCGACGATCCTGCTGTACGACCAGAAACTCGGCGGCGAGCTGACGAACGTCCCGAAGAGCCACTTCGACCGCGATCCGAACCCGACGCTCGGGAAGACGCTGAGCGAGGACGCGCTCGCGGAGGAGCCACACTCGCCTGACGGGAAGTTCCACCGCTTCCAGCACGAGGTCGACGACGGGGTCTCACCGCGCTCGATCCCCGGCCAGAAGGGTGGTCGCTTCCTCGCGACCGGCAACGAGCACGACCCAACCGGTCACATTTCGGAGTCTCCCGACAACCGCGTCGCGCAGATCGACCGGCGGACCCAAAAGCTGGAGGCGATCCGCGCTGATCTCGACGGGGAAGACACCGGCTCGTACGCCGGCCCCGACGACGCTCAGTACGGCATCCTCACGTTCGGCAGCCAGCAGGGCACCGTCGAGGAGGCGGTCGACCGGCTCAACGACGCCGGCGTCTCGGTGAAGTCGTACGGCGTCTCCGACATGCTGCCGTTCCCGACCGATCAGGTCGAGGCATTCGTCGAAAGCGTCGACGAGGTGCTCGTCGTCGAGATGACCGCCTCGGGACAGTTCCGCGGGCTCGTCCAGAAGAATCTCGGCCGCTACGGCGAGAAGCTGTCGAGCCTGCTGAAGTACAACGGGAACCCGTTCGAGCCCGCGGAGGTCGTCGACGGGTTCGAGGCCGCGATACTCGAAGGCGACGGCGACGCATCCGGCCATCAGACTACCTTCGTCCCAGCCGCAGGTGATTAAGACATGAGCACGTTTTCAGCGATCGGCGAGGAGCGAGAGATCGACCGCGACGAGTACACCCCCGGCGTCGAGCCGCAGCCTACCTGGTGTCCCGGCTGCGGTGACTTCAGCGTCCTCAAGGCGCTCAAACAGGCGCTTCCCGAGGTCGGGCGCACGCCCGAGGAAACGCTTCTGTGTACCGGCATCGGCTGTTCCGGCAAGCTGAACAGCTACCTCGACACGTACGGGTTCCACACGATCCACGGTCGCTCGCTGCCCGTGGCCCGCGCCGCGAAGCTGGCGAATCCCGACCTCGAAGTGATCGCCGCCGGCGGCGACGGCGACGGCTACGGGATCGGCGGAAACCACTTCATCCACACGGCCCGGGAGAACCACGACATGACGTACATCGTCTTCAACAACGAGATCTTCGGGCTCACGAAGGGACAGACCTCCCCGACCAGCCCGAAGGGACACAAGTCGAAGACGCAGCCGTCTGGCAGCGCCAAGGAGCCGCTCAAGCCGCTCTCGCTCGCGCTCAACGCCGGCGCGTCGTACGTCGCCCGCACGGCCGCGGTCAACCCGAACCAAGCGAAGGAGATCCTCGTTGAGGCGATCGAACACGACGGATTCGCGCACGTCGACTTCCTGACGCAGTGTCCGACCTGGAACAAGGACGCACGTCAGTACGTCCCGTACATCGACGTCCAGGAGTCCGAGGACTACGACTTCGATCCGACGGACAAGGTCGAGGCTGCGGAGATGATGCGGGAGACTGAGGAGGCGCTTCACGAGGGGAAGGTGCTCACGGGACGCTACTACGTCGATGAGGACCGCCCCTCCTACGGACAGGAAAAGCGCGCAATCGGCGAGATGCCCGAGGAGCCGCTGGCCGAGCGGTACTGGGACGACGAGTACGAGTGGGAGCGCTCACACGATCGGTTCCTCGAGAAACACGAGTAACTGTCGTCGTTCGAAATACACGAGTACGCGTCGCAGTCGACGTTTGCGGCCCGTATAGGGCCGCTTCGGCCCGGTTTGCTGTTTTGATCCGCTGTTTTTGGGTTCGCAAGGTATTTTTTCTGTCGTGACAAACAGGATCGTATGAGTACGGTATCGACGGAAGAGCGAATCCTCTCCGTGTTAGAGGAGGATGCACAGGCCTCCTGTGGGGAGATAGCCGAGCGGGCCGACGTCTCGAAGCCCACGGTGCGGAAGTACATCGACAAACTGGAGGAGGAGGGGGTTATCGTCGGCTACTCGGCAGACGTTGATCCAAAAAAGCTCGCCACGCAGTCGATTGCGATGGTCGGGATGGACGTCGACTCCGGGAAGTACGTCGCAGCGACCCGTGAGTTGAAACGACTGGAGGAGGTTGAGGCGCTGTACACCTCCTCCGGCGATCACATGCTGATGGCAGAGGTCCGTGCCGCTGACGGTGACGAACTCGGCGACGTAATAAGCGACGAGTTGCTCTCTGTCGACGGCGTTACCGCCGCCCACCCCTCGTTTCTCCAAGAACGGCTGAAGTAGCCGGCTGCTGACTTCGCTTTGCGCAGTACGCACTGGCGACGAGACGTCTCAAACTGTACAGAACGAAACGCTGCCGTGTACGGAACGAAACGCCACTACCTCTCGATCAGTTCGTCCACGTCGAGGGTGAGTATCGCCTCTTCGCCTTCGGGCCCACGTCTCCTCTCGCGAAGAGTGAAGCCGTGGGAGCGATAGAACTCCCGAGCAGCCGATCGGTCGGCGAGAACGCCTGTACGGAGCGTTTGCGTCCCCCGGTCGGCGAGCGACGACGCGACCCGTCCGAGCAACTCCTCCGTGATCCCTTCCCCGGCGTGTTCCGGGTGAACCCACAGCGCGAGTAGCTCGGCTTCGGACTCATCCTCGTCGGGGTGGGCAATCGCCACGCCGATCGGGCCGTCGTCGTCCTCCATCAGGAACCGGCATTCCGCGCCCGCGGTCGCCTCCCTGATGCCCGCGGCGGACACGTCGAACAGCGGGCTGGCGATGTCGTCGAAAACGGTTGCCTCACGGGCTCTTGACACCGCAGTCCGAAGGGTCTCCGCGTCGCCTGGACGCGCCGGTCGGACACGCATATATAGACACTATAGGAGAACCTAGGTATACGTTTCGGGCGCGGCGATGTCCGCCGCCCGCTGCCGTTATGCCACCGGCTCGATCCCGATGGTGACGACGACATCTTCGACGTCCCACTCCTCGACGAGACCGTCGTCCGCGTTCGCTGCCTCGGCGGGATCGTCGAGCCACGCGTCCGCGCGCACCTCACCGGCTATCAGGTCGGCGTGGTCGTCGATGAACCCGGCGACACGCTCGTCGTCGACCGCGACCCCGACGCGGATCCGCGCCTCAACGTCGAGGTCGAGTGTCTTACGCATCTCTTGGACCCGACGGATTACGTCGCGAGCGTATCCCTCCGACTCGATTTCTGGCGTCAACGAGGCGTCCACGTAGACCGTTCCTCCGTCGAAGTCGACGCCTGTGACGTGTTCGGGCGGTTCCGCGACGTACTCGACCATCTCGTCGGAAAGATCGATCGTTTCTCCGTCGACGACGAGGCCGGCTTCGACCTCCTCGCGAGTCGCCCCCTGTACGGCGGTCATTACCTCCTGTGCGTCGCCGCCGAAGGCCGGCCCGATGGCCGACATCTGCGGCTCGGCCGTCTCGACGAGTGCGTCGAAGGTTTCCACCACGTCAAGCGTGCGGGCGTTCACGCGGTCGAGGATCAGCTCCTCCAAGTTCTGAACCGCCTCGCTTACCCCGTCGTCGTCGGTCTCGACGACGACTCGCGGAACGGGCCAGCGGAGCTTTCGACCGGCCTGCTGGCGGGCATTCGCGGCTGCCTCCTCAACATCGCGCAACACCGCTACGTCGCGTTCGAGGTCGGGATCGTGGAGGTCGTCGTCGGGCTCGGGATACGAGAGCGCGTGGACGGTCGCTGCCTCCCCGTCGAGTGTCTGGTACATCCGCTCGGTCATGTACGGCGCGATGGGCGCAAGCAGCCGAATGACCTCGTCAAGAACCGTCGACAGCGTCGCGTACGCGCCGCGTTTGGAGGGGGAGTCGGCTTCTTCCCACATGCGGTCGCGGACCGCCTTCACGTAGAAGCGCGAGACATCTTTGGTAACGAACTCAATCACTGCGTTGACGGCGTCGCTGACGCGGTACTCCGCCCACGCATCGGTCACTTCGGTCTCGACCGACTGAAGCCGCGAGAGCACCCACTCGTCGACGAGTTCGAGGTCGCCGTCCGAGAGGTCGGCCGCGGCGGGGTCGTAGCCGTCAAGCTCCATGTACTCCAGCGGGAAGCGAAACACGTTCCAGAGGATGTTGAGCTTTCCTTGGATCTCGCCTAACCCGTCCCACTCGAAGGCGAGGTCGACGCCCTGCTGGTCGTGGCTGAGCAGGTACGTGCGAAGCGGGTCGCGGCCGGCGCGCTCGATAGCCTCCTCGGGGGTGACGATGTTGCCGACGGATTTGGACATCTTCCGACCGTCCTCGTCGTTGGCGAACCCGTGCATGAGCACTTCTTCGTAGGGTATCTCGTCGACTGCGGCGGTCCCCATGCCGAGCTGTGACCAGAACCACCCGCGCGTCTGGTCGTGCGCCTCGATTATCAGATCGGCGGGCCACAGTTCGTCGTGGGCGTCCTCGGTTGATGGGTAGCCGAGCGTTCCCCACGTTGCGACCGAGGAGTCGAGCCATACGTCGAACACGTCCTCGATGCGGCGATACGTGGTACCGTCTTCGACGATTGTCAGGTCGTCGACGGCGGGCCGGTGGAGATCTATCGTCTCCGGGTCGATATCCTCCTCGACGCGGTCCGCGAGCGCTTCGCGGGTGCCGATCACGATCATGTCCTCGTCGAGGTTCCCCGCCTCCGCGTCCTCAGGGACCCAGATCGGGATCGGGACTCCCCAGTAGCGCTGCCGAGAGACGTTCCAGTCGGGCGCGTCCTCGATGAAGTCGCGGAACCGGTTGTCGCGGGCCCACCCCGGATGCCACTCAGACTCCTCCATGTTGTCGAGGAGGTCGTCTTTGACATCCGTGATCGAGATGAACCACTGGTCGGTGACCAGCTGGATGATCCCCGTGTCACAGCGCCAGCAGTGGCCGTAGCTGTGGTTCACGGTGCCGTGTGCGAGCATGTGGCCGTCGGCGACCAGGTCGTCGATGATCTCGTCGTTGGCGTCACGCACGAACTGTCCGGCGTATTCGCCGGCCTGTTCGGTGAACTCGCCGTTCGGTCCGACCGGGCAGTAGATGTCGAGTCCAAGCTCACTGCCGCGGTGGAAGTCCTCCTCACCGTGGCCCGGCGCGGAGTGGACGAGCCCGGTGCGGTCGGCCTCCACGTAGTCGGCTCCGTACACCTGTCCCGCGCCGTCGAAATCGGGGTACTCGGCGACGTGGCCGGCAAGCGGGTGGTCGTACTCCCAGCCGACGAGTTCGTCGCCCGACAGCTCGGCTTCGATTTCGTACCCCTCGTAGCGACCTTCCTGTAGCACATCCTCGACGCACTCCGCGGCGACGTAGAGGAGCTCCGCTTTGCCGTCCTTCTCGGCACGAACAGCGTTGTAGGTGAGCTCCTCGTCGACGGCGACGAAGGTGTTCGCAGGGATCGTCCACGGCGTCGTCGTCCAGATGACGAGGCTTCCCTCGCGGTCGGTAAGCGGGAATTTCACGTAGATGGACGGATCGTCGACGTGTTCATACTCCACCTCGTTGTTAGCGAGTCCGGTCTCACACCGCGGACACTGGGAGACCGAGCGTTTCCCCTGCTCGACGAGTCCGTTGTCGGCGACCTCGGAGAACGCCCACCAGGCGGCCTCCATGTACTCGGGATCGATCGTCTCGTAGGGATCCTCCCAGTCCATCCACGCGCCGATAGACTGGAAATCCTCGTCCATCGCCGCCCGGTTCTCGACGGCGAACTCCTTACACTTCTCGATGAACGGCTCCATCCCGTACTCCTCGATGTCACGCTTGTTCTCGAAGCCGAGCTCCTCCTCGACTTTCACCTCGATGGGGAGCCCGTGCATGTCGTAGCCCGGTCGGTCGGTGACGCGATGGCCGGTCATCCGCTTGTGGCGGATGACGGCGTCTTTCAGCGTCTTGTTCCACG
>CAYRWH010000085.1:0-6890 GCA_964427935.1 uncultured Halobellus sp.
CATAGAGCCGCCACTTCTTCCCGTCAGTGAGCACGCCCCACCGGAGGTCCCCCGGCGTCCGTTCGAGGTAGTACTTGATCTGGTGTGAGGCGTCGCGGTACGACCGTTGTTCCGAGAAAAACTGCTCGAAGTCGGCGTCCCACTGTTTGGCTTCGAGGATCGACAGCGCCCGGGAGAAGTGACCCTCAGTGCCACTGTCGAGCGCCTGTTTCGCACTCTCGCGGCGGGCGTCCGGACTCTCAAACAGCAGCCGGTCCACGTAGCCACCGCCGTCCGGGAGCGTCACCTCAGAACTCGTGCCGTACCCGAGAACGTCGAGGACCTCAGCGATCCACGTGTCGATCAGTTCGTCTTCCTTGTACGACGGGAGCAACGATCCTTCTTGGTCCCACAGGTCGCGAATCTGTTTGAAGGCTTCCTCGGCTTCCGCGTCACAGTCCCACGCGTCTAGGTCAGCGACACGCTCGTCGAGGTAGTATCCCGAGAAGAGATTCGAATTTCGATAGGGGCCACTGCCGAGTGTGGCTTGGCTCATGTGATACTAATTCCACATGTTACCTGCCACAAATAGATGACGGACCACCCGACAGATGGCCGAGACGTTGCTAGTGCGAACCTGACTCAAACGAACCCGCTCACGGCGCATAATCCCCGCCGAACGACGCCGACCCGTAATTATCTTCCGCGCGTACCGTCTTTTATGTGACATGAATGATAATTTTGCGGAAGAGTATCCGGAGGTCGCGCCCTACATTCGCAAAGCGGTTGGGAAGCACGGTGAAGAGTGGGTCATTTAGAACTACTCTCCCCAGATCACGAACTTGGGAGTGGTGATGAACGTTCCACCCGTGGAGGAACTCCCCTTTTACGACGAAGAGAAGCACGATGTCCTAACCGATGAGGAGAAACGCGAGCGCGCGGAGGCGTATCAAGCGTACCGAGAGAACCTCCGTGAGGGCACCAAGCCCGACGAATCGTAGCGTGGTATTCTTGAGTGCGGTTGGAACCTCGTCACGTAGACTTCAAAAGCCGTCGCTAACGAGTGATGACCGAGGCTTGTCCCCTAATTCACATCCGACTCGCAGCGAATTTACGCCCATGACGGACTCCTCGCTGCTGCTCGTCGTTGTGAAGTGCGGGCAGAAAGTGGGCCGGCGCGAATTCGAATCGCGGTTACGGCCACCCGAAGGCCGAAGGATACCAAGCTACCCCACCGGCCCGCATCCAAAGGAAGGCCGTTCGTTCTTTTAATCCTTCCGAAAGCTGGAACGCGGCCGTGATTACTGCTCGAAGTACACGTCGTGGTGTGCCCGACAGCCGGGATTGAACGCGGCCCCACAGGATGGACAGGCGTCGTCGCTCGCGAGGTACTCCCGGGCCGTCAGCCGCTCGCGACAGACGCCACACAGGACGGCCGGCTCGTCGAACCGGGCGCGGGGCCACGGCTCCGCCTCGTGCTCAGTCGCCTCGTCGTGACACGACACACACGGGTAGTACGTCTCACAGCAGCCGAAGCGTACGGCGATCACGTCCACCGGTGAGTCCCAGTGAGCACATCGTGTTTCGGCGTCGACGTCGATCCCGCGGAGCGGGACCGGGAACCGCTCGTCGAGAGCTGGCACACGACTCGTGTGTCGGTCGTCGTCAGCGTCACTCATGGTGGATTATCACGAAAGTCAGTACGAGGTATACCCGTCCGTGTCGAGCCAGTTGTGGACGACGGAGACGGTGTGGTCGGCGTGTATACGCTTCGGGCCGACACGGACGCGCCGGTCGGCCGCGTCGGCGAGCAGGGACGACTCCGCGTCGGTGAAATCGTTGTGATCCGAAAGGACGAACACGGGATCGCTCGGCGGCTCGGCGTCGACGAGGGGGTTTCCGTCCTCGTGGAGGTGGACAAGTGTTCCCGCCTCGGCCAGCCGGTCCAGCGTCGCGGACAGCCCCATCCGCCGGAGTTCGACGCCCGGCGAGACGTCGGCAGGCATGTGTCCGATGGCGTCCTCGCGAGCGTCGAGCGCGTCGCGGATCCGGGCGGCGACGTTGCGCTCGTCCGGGTGAAGGTGCCGGAGGCTGGCCGCGTCGAAGGTGACGGTGAGCTCGTCGGCACAGACGAGGTGGACGCGTGTGTCCTCACGGATTCCGTGCGAGAGGAACACGCCGGTTGCGACACACCGACAGAGGAGGTCGAGTCGCCCCGCACCGGGAAGGTCCGATAGCGAGACGGCGTCCGGATCGGTCGGGACATCGTGACCGACGACGACGAACTGGCGCATACCGATCCCTTCGCCCCGACCCTTATAACGCGCCCGACCAGAAGACAGCCATGAGTGTGGCCGGTCTCTGTCAGGTGTGTGAAAACGCCCAAGCCGAACACGCCTGCCGGACCTGCGGCCGGCAGGTGTGTGAGGATCACTGGAGCGATACAGTCCGGGCGTGCTCGGCGTGTGCCCGCGGCGTCGACGCGGACGATCCCGGACGCGAGGGCCCCGATCCGGGACGCGGGGACTCCGGTCCCGGAGACGGCTACCGGTGACGATTCAGCCGTTTTTTCAGCCGTTTGGCCGCGTCGCCGGCGGCACCGAAGTAGGTCGCCTCGTCGTCCGGGCGCGACGACTCCTCGCCGGCAAAAATGATCCCCCGAGAGGAGTTGACGAGGCCGACTGACACATCAGCGTCGGAGTGCGGATACGCCGCAAGGCCGTGTTCGACTGCTGCCTCGGCGTCACCACCTTGTGCGCCGACGCCGGGCACGAGAAACGGGAGTTCCGGGACGAGCTCACGGACCGTTGCGAGCTCGTCGGTCGTCGTCGCACCAACGACGAGTCCCACGTCGCCGTCGGCGTTCCAGACATCAGCCAGCGCCGCGACGCGCTGATACAGTGGCTCCCCCGAATCGAGTTCGAGGTCTTGGAGGTCGTTCCCGCCCGGGTTCGAGGTGCGACAGAGCACGAACACGCCCTTCCCCTCTCGGTCGAGGAACGGCTGAAGCGAGTCACGACCCATATACGGGTTCACCGTAATGGCATCTACCCAGTCGAGAACCTCGGCGTACTGCCGAGTGGTGTTACCAATGTCGGCGCGTTTGGCGTCCAACAGGACGGGTACGTCTTTCCCGGCCGCGTACGCAACTGTTTCGCGCAGCGCGCGCCATCCGTCGGCGTCTTCGTAGAACGCCGCGTTTGGCTTATAACAGGCCGCGTGCTCGTGTGTCGCGTCGATTATCCGTCTATTAAAGGCCCAGCGCGGCAGATCCGCGTCCGCGAGGAACTCGGGGATTCGACTCGGGTCCGGATCGAGACCGACGGAGACGACGCTGTCCGTCCGCTCGATTCGGTCCGCAAGCCGTTCGAAAAATCGCATACACGAGTGTGTGTCAGGCGCCACGCTAAACGTTTTGTTCGCGGCTCCGATGGAACGGTGCGTAATCGCTTATAAATAATCGAACGGTGGTACGTCTTGACCGGGTTGTTATCGTCCCCAGTCGGCGACGCGCTTCGGCCGGTCCGAGACGGCCATGACATCGATGTCGTCGCCCGCGTGGTCGAGCGCTTCGAGCGCCGCCTTTGCGCTGGGATGCGTCGAGAAGTAGGTGATCTCCTCTTCGACGGCCACTTCCAGTAGGTCGCGCTGCCGCGAGACGATCAGGTCAATCTCGCCCCGCTTGGTCGCCTCGATCAGATCGGTCGCCGTCGAGAGGTCGAAGTGCTCGGCGTATCCCTCGACGAGCGCCTCGCCCGCCTCTGTGTCGGGGTCGGGGAACTCCTCCGCGGAGAGATCAACCACGGCAGTTCCCGACTCCGGGATGGGTTTTCCAGTGGAGTCCTGCGCCTTGTCGTACGCCTTTCCGAACGAGCGAGCCGTCCCCATCACCTCGCCGGTCGATTTCATCTCGGGCCCGAGCCGCGGGTCCGATCCCGGCAGTCTGTCGAACGGAAGCACGACCTCCTTGACGCTGCGGTGTTCGGGGATCTGTTCGTCGACATCGAGGTCGGCAAGCGAGATATCATCGGTCATCACCTTCGCGGCGAGTTTCGCGATAGGGACGCCCGTCGCCTTCGAGACGAACGGAACCGTCCGCGAGGACCGGGGGTTCGCCTCCAGCACGTACACCTGTGGGTCTGCCTCAGGGTCGTGGACGCCGGTCACGGCGAGTTGAACGTTCAACAGACCGACGGTGTCCAGCGCGCGGGCAATGTCCTCCGTGACCTCCCGCACTCGGGCGAGCGTCGTCTCGTCAAGCGAGCGCGGCGGGATCATACACGCCGAGTCGCCGGAGTGGACGCCAGCACTCTCGACGTGTTCCATCACTCCACCAATCAGGACATCGTCGCCGTCAGCAACCGCGTCGACGTCGAGTTCGACTGCGTCCGAGAGGAACTGGTCGACGAGGATCGGCTTGTCGGGAGCAACCCGAACCGCCTCTTCGATGTACCGCTCCAGCTCCTCGTCGTCCTCGACGACCCGCATCGCGCGTCCGCCGAGCACGTACGAGGGACGGACGAGGACCGGATACCCAATCTGGTGGGCCATCCCCAGTGCCTCCTCTCGGCTCGTCGCGGTTCCGCCATCCGGCTGAGCGACGCCGATCTCGTCCATCAGGACGTTGAACCGATCACGATCCTCGGCGAGGTCCATCGCGCCGACGCTGGTTCCGAGTATCTCGCAGTCGAGCCCACGGCGCTTGATTTCCGCTTCGAGGGGCTCGCCAACGTTGACAGACGTCTGGCCGCCGAACTGTACCATCACGCCGTCCGCCCCGGTCGTCTCGATCACGTCTGCGATCTCCTCGGCCGTGATCGGCTCGAAAAAGAGCCCATCGGAGGTGTCGTAGTCGGTCGAAACCGTCTCCGGATTGTTGTTAACGACGTGTGCGTCGATGCCGAGTTCACGGAGCGCGCGGACCGCGTGGACCGCACAGTAATCGAACTCGACGCCCTGCCCGATCCGGATCGGTCCCCCGCCAACGACAACGACGCTCTCGACATCGGGGTCGACGCGAACCTCGTTCGAGGCACCTGCTGTGTCCGATCCCGCCAGGAACTCCGGAAGCCGCGCGGAGTAGTAGTACGGTGTCGACGCCTCGAACTCCCCGGCACAGGTGTCAACTTGCTTGAACGTCCGATCCGGAACCGCCTCTTCGACGTCGTTCACGCTGGCTTCCACACCGCCGCCGCCGGCGACGGCGGCGATCTCCGCATTCGTCCGACCGACGGACGCCGCCTGAGTGAAATCGCCCTCGGCGGCGGCAGCGGTTGCCTCCGCGACGTTTGCGAAGCGTTCGACGTACCAGCGGTGGATGTCGGTGAGGTCGATCACGTCGTCGACGGAGTACCCGCGGTCGAACGCCTCGAACATCGCGTACGGGCGGTCCGGACTCGGCCGCACGAGGTACTCTCGTTCCAGCTCCTCGTCGTCGACCGTCGCGAAATCTACAGCCGGGTCGTACTCGGAGGACCGCAGCGCCTTCGTAAGACTTTCTTCGAACGTCCGACCGATCGACATCGCCTCTCCTGTCGATTTCATCGCCGTGCCGAGTTCGAAGTCGACATCGTCGAACTTGTCGATAGGCCACCGCGGGACTTTCGTCACCACATAATCAATAGCTGGCTCGAACGCCGCGGTCGTCTCGCCGGTGATTTCGTTGTCGATCTCGTGAAGCCGCTTGCCGAGGGCCACCTTCGCGGTGACGCGGGCGATCGGGTACCCGGTCGCTTTCGAGGCGAGCGCGGAGGAGCGGGAGACGCGAGGGTTCACCTCTACCACGCGGTACTCGCCGCCGGGTGTACCGTCGTCACGCCACGCAAACTGGATGTTACAGCCGCCTTGAATGCCGAGTTCACGGATCACGCCGAGCGCGGCATTACGCATCTCCTGGTGGCCATCGTCGGGAATCACCTGTGAAGGCGTGACGACCGTCGACTCACCGGTGTGGATCCCCATCGGGTCGATGTTCTCCATGTTACAGATGATAATACAGGAGTCGTCGGCGTCGCGCATCACCTCGTACTCCAACTCGACCCAGCCGGCGATTGACTCCGTGATCAGCACCTCGCTGTTGCGTGAGAGGCGGAGTCCCTTGCGGACGCGCTCAACGAGTTCCTCGAACTCATCGACGACGCCGGACCCTGACCCCCCGAGCGTGTACGTCGTCCGGGCGATGACGGGGAGTCCCCCGACATCGTCGACGGCGTCACGGACGCGCTCGCGGAGCGCGCTCTCGTCGAAGTCAGTGACGGACTCGCCTTCATCGAGGGAGATCGTCGTCGACTTCGGGACGGGCTGGCCGATGTTCTCCATCCGCTGACGGAACAGGTCCCGGTCCTCCGTTGCGTAAATCGTGTCGAGCGGCGTGCCCATCACCTCCACGTCGTACTCCTCCAAAATACCCTCCTCGGCGAGCTCTGCCGTGACGTTGAGCCCAGTTTGGCCGCCGAGCCCCGCGATCACACCGTCAGGCTCCTCGATCCGGATCACTTCCGCAATCGCTTCGGTCGTGATCGGCTCGATGTACACCCGATCCGCCGTCTCCGGATCGGTCATAATCGTCGCTGGGTTCGAGTTCACCAGAACGACGCGTGCGCCCTCCTCTTGGAGAGCACGACACGCTTGCGCGCCGGAGTAGTCGAACTCCGCCGCCTGTCCGATCTGTATCGGTCCGCTACCGATGAGTAGGATGGTCCGGTCCTCGGTCATTATCGCGACGGAGTACGCTCATCGTAATAAGGTCGGCGATAGAGTACGAATCTCGCAGTACTTTTGCGATTTTCGCAAGGTATGAGAGAACATACCATTAAATCAGGGTCTCAGGCTCCTCAAACACGGTAGCGTTTCGTCCGCTTATAGAAATTAGGCGAGAAAACCCACGAGTTTAGTCGTGGGATGAATCGCCG
>CAYRWH010000086.1:0-6845 GCA_964427935.1 uncultured Halobellus sp.
CCGTTGAGCGCCGACTCGGTCTCCAACAGCGGGACGACATCGACACCGCAGTGGTCGGGCAGGGACACAACGCCCACCTGGTCGGCGAGGAACAGCACCTCGAGAACGTGACTCGGCTCTTCCGTCATCGAGATACAGTAGGTGTCGATGGCCTGCGTTCCGTACTCCGCCTGCCACTCAGAGAACTCCCGGAAGCGTTCGAGTACGCGCTCGGCTGTCTCGGAGACCTCGCCGGGCTCCTCGACCTCGATCACGGGCTCGTCTTGAAGAATCGCTTCCGTGAGGAACTGCTCGCGCTCCGATTCGTCCATGGACCGGTAGTCGACGCCCTCGACGCCGACCGTCTCGGCGACCGTCTCGGTGTGGTTCTCGCGGTGATCTCGGAGATCCAACGACGCGAGGACGAATCCGAACGTGTCAACCTGTCGACGAAGCGGGTCGATGAACGACTCCCGAACAACCGCGTTCCGGTCCGCCGACAGCGACTCCGCGATGACTTCGAGATCTTCGAGGAACGCGTCGCCGTCGGGGTAGCCGCCGGGACGCACGTCGTCGACACGGTCGAGGCGTTCACGCATCAACTTGAGCTTCTGACGGTACGGTTCGTCCGGATACCGCTCGCGTGCCTCCTCGACAACTGCCGGGAATCGTTCGGCGTCGGCCGCGAGCGACTCCGCGAAGGCGTCGCTGACCTCGTATCGCTCGCCGTCTTGGCTCAACACCGCCGAAAGGCGCTTACACTGTTCGCGATACTTTTCGAGTGCGACCGAGCGCTGTCCGGCCAGCGTCTCGTCGGTGACCTCTGGCGTAACGAAGGGGTTTCCGTCCCGATCGGAGCCCGCCCACGAGCGGAATTCGAACAGCTTCGGACAGTCGACGTCCTCGTACTCCTCGGAGATCGTCCTCTCGAACTCCTCGTAGGCGTCGCCGACAACGTCGAACAGCGTGTTTTCGAGATACCACCGGACGTTTCGCGCCTCGTCTTCCGGCTCCGGGCGGCGCTGTCGGACCTGTCTGGTTCCCCACATGCTAGTTACTTCCGCGGTCACGTCGCGCCAGACCGCGTTCTTTTCCCGTTCGGAGAGCCGGCGCTCGTCCAACTCCTCAAGATGGTTCGCGATTGAGCGGAGCTTCGATTTTACCGTCGCACGGCGTGCTTCCGTCGGATGGGCGGTGAACGTCGGTTCGATGAGCACGTCGTCGAGGAGGGATTCGAGTTCGTCGGCGTCGACGCCGGCATCCGCGAACGCCTCGATGGTGGCCTCGAAGGAGTCGTGTAAGGCGTCGTCCGCGTCCGTGTTCCGTACCGCGCGAACTCGCTCGCGCTCCTCCGCGAGGTTGATCAGCTCAAAGTACGTCGTGAACGCTCTGGCGACGATTCCTTCCCGAGTCGTCGAGAGGTTGTCGACTGATGCGTGGAGGGGATCTCTGCTCGTTGCGTCTCCGCGTCGATAGTCGATCGCCGCGTTTCGCAGGTCTTCAACGGTCTCGAAGGCTTCAGTAGAGGTTTGTGCGGCGAGTACGTCACCGAGTAGCGCGCCGAGTTCGCGGACATCAGTGCGTACGGTCCGATTATGCAACTCCATACCACTCACGGTACGCGCGGGATCGGTTAAAACCGCGGTCCGGACGAATGTTTGCCTCCGGGATGTGGCGCGTTTGGGCTGGGGTTTCGCGTATCGACACTCCTCACGCAGCCTCCCGGATCCGGCGTTTGTGGCGGGCGTACGGAAGATTCACTTGGTCCGGTGAGATCGGGGCAAATCTCCCCGTTCCGTGACATCCACGGGTTCGTCACCCTTTTTACTGGTCCCGCCTGAATCTGGTTATGAGCATGTCCGATAAGTATCCGTCCGAGTCCGGACGGCGGCGCTTCGTGAAAGGCGTCGTCGGAGGCGCGACCCTCGCAGGGGTCGGCGCTATGGGATCCGCGACGGTGAACACCCTGACGACCGCCGGCGGCGTCGGCGGCGGACAGACCGTCGCGATGACGATCGAGCACACCGGGGGCCCGGCACCTCGCGGTCTTCCACAGATCCCAGTCCGAGTCGACGATGACGGCTTCATCGAGGGCATTTGGCCCGAGGTCCAGACCATCGAAGACGAAGGATTCGAGATCGAGGTGGCACGGGAGGAGCTCGGCGGACGGACGTACGCCGGTGAGTGGTTCCAGTACTGCGGTATCGAGTCCCAAGAGAACGTCCGCCCGAACTTCGAGTCGGACAACATCTTCCGAGCCAACCCCGGCACGTACGACTGGCAGGACGAGACGTACGACGCCGGCGACCGCATCCACATCGACGATTTCGACGACTACGACACGTGGGGGAACAACGTCGGTAACGACGGCGTCGGGAAGCCGGCGTCGACGACGTGGCGTTCCGAGGACGCCGACGCTGACCTCAACGCGGTCGTGATCCGCTCTGAGCGGATCGAGGAGGCGGCCGAGGACGACGAGTGGCTCGCCGCCTCGACCGATCAGGGATTCATGGCGTATCTCAACGTCTGTACGCACTTCTGCTGTATCCCCGGCTACAAGGAACTTGGAGAGTCCGCCCGGTACGACGCCGAGGACGGCGCCTACTGCGTCTGTCACCAGTCGACATACGATCCGTTTTCGCTTGAAGAGGCGCTGTTCATCGCTCGCCCGCGTCCCGAGTAGCTGGCCGGACGACGCGACGGATCAGGGCTGTATCCCCGTCTCAGACCGACTGCTTACCCCTCCCCGCAACGCCGCGCTTTTCACGCCCTCGCACCGAATATCAGTATGAGCGACGACAATCACTCCAACAACTCGACAAACGAAGAGGGAACAGGTGACGTGGATCCGTTCACGACGGAACTTGAGCGTGCCCGCGACCTCCTCGACGGCGACGAAATAGAGGCGGTCCACGTCGGCGTGGTCCGTGACGGCGAGGTGGACACCACGTTTGCCCAGCGAACCGACGGCGACGGCGAAAGTGAGGGGCTTCGTGCCCTCGCGCTGCTGGCGGCTCACGTCCGGGTCGTCGCCGGCGAGGCCGGTGTCGAACCCTCGACTGTCGCCGGCGACGCCGCAACGCTCGCCGGCCAAGTCGAGCAGATTCCCGGAAGCACAGAGGACCTCCCGGACGAGTAGTATTCCGACGGACACGACCAATCTGAACTACGCCGAGTCGCGTGGGATCACTCTCCCGGCGACGCCGTGGAGGGATCCTCGCCTCCGTACGCGTCGTCGTCGCCGGCCCGGATCCGATATAGCTGGTGGGCGACACCGGCGAGCGCGACCAACAGGACGATCAGGTTGAACGCGGCCAACGCGATCGGCTGGTAGGCCGGATCGAGCCACGTCCGAATCGCGGTCCCGGCGTGCCCGTAGAAGCTCCATCCGGCGATGAGCGCGAGGGTCGTCAGCGCGGCGAGCGCGAGCCGGTCGAGGATCCCACGGAGGTCCGCGGACGTGAGCCGCGTGAACGTGGGTCGGCGCCTATCGGTCACCCTCTTAGTCGATTCCGTGTCGGTCCGACTCCCGTCCGTGGTTGTTTCCGAGTTTTCGATGTCGGTCATGGCGTGTGAGCGGCGTCAGTCGCGTTGGTCGTCCGGTCGATGGGCCCGTTCGATCCTCCCTTATCCGGCGTTCGCGGGTCCCGGGTCATTGAACCCTCCGTGCGATGAGCGTTGCGAGGATGAGCGCAGCCGCGGCGACAGCGACGCCGAATCCCGGCGTGTCCTCGTCGGCGTCGGCATCGTCTTCGTCTTCGACCACGTCCCCGCGAGGTGCGTCCTCGGAGTCGTCGGCCACGTCGTCTTGGGCGAAGTCCTCGACTGCGAAGTCGACATCTTCGACCGTCTCGTTCGCGTCGATCGTTTCCTGTGGGTCGAGGTTCGCAACGTCTTGTGTCTCGTCTATCAGTACGTCGTCGTCGAACAGCGCCGCGTCCACGTAGTAGTTGTAACCGTCAGGGACCTCGACGGTCGTCGTCACCGCTTCGGTGCGGCCGGGACGCACTGATCCGACCGTCTCGCTCGTCTCGTCAGCGACGACGTTGGAGTCGGCCTGTCTGAGTAACACCCTGAGCTCGAGGTTCTCCGACGGGTCGTCTCCACGGTTCGCCACCGCCGTCGAGATCGAGAGCGTCGCGCTCTCTTCGCTCGTCTCCGCGACGGAGACCGCGACGGTCGGCCAGATGTCGCTATCGGAGAACCCGACGTTTGCGTCCGCGTACGAGGGCACTAGTGCCGACACGCCGGCAACGCGCGTGGTTCGTTCGGTTCGACGCTCACCGTCGACGTAAACGACAGTCTCGAGATGATACCCTCCGGCGCGGTCTACGTCAACGCTCCCGTTTACGGTCATCTCCCCGTTCTGGTCGACGTCGCCGACCTCGACCGTGGTCTCATCGACGAGGAGTCCGGACTCGGACCCGATAGCCCGGTGTCTGACGGTGACGTTCTCGACGGTCGACCCCTGGTGTTCGAGATCGGCGACGAGGTCGAGCGTCGCGGTCTCACCGCGGATCTCTCCCGGGTCCACGATGACATCGACGAGATCGATATTTCCTGGTGGAGCGTCCGTGTCGCGAGGATCGTCGAGCGCGCCCGGCGCTGCGACGACCCCGATCACGCCCGCAAGAGCAACGACGCCCGCGAGCGCGAGGAGGGTAGTTCGAGCGTTCATGACCGAGGATACTCGGTAATATATAAGTGTTTTCTGCGGCGCATGGCGGACGGTTCGGTTACCCTCGGGTTTCGACGGGTGGCGGGCGGTCCGGGTGCCGTGGCGACCGACGATCGCTCGCTTTCGCGGATAAAACCGGGCATGGAAAGCGTTTTGCCGCGGGCCCGAGTGCGTCAGAACTGTATGCGGAACCCCGCGATCCGTGTCCTCCTCGTTGTACTCCTCGCCGCCGTCCTCGTCGCCGGCGCGGGAGTCGTCGTCAGTGGCGACGCTTCCACCTCCTCGGTACCGGACCACCACGTAGCGTCGGCGTCGCCGACGTTCGAACCGACGCACGCGGACGCAACCGACCCGGATCGGGTCGATGCGATCTCACAAGACGATTCACCGTCCCAGGTTGACGCCACGTTCGACCCGGACTCGGAAACCCGGATACGGGTGGACCTCCGTCCAGACCGTGACGCACGGTGGGAGATAGCTGTCAGGTACGAGTTCGACGACGCGAACCAGACGGCTCCGTTCGAGCGTGTCGGTGAGCGGTTCATGGACGGCGAAGTCGGCCCCGATCCGGCGCTGTTCGAGCGGTTCGCGGCCGACGCCAGCGCGAACGTGGACCGTGAAATGGCGATAACCAACATTGACCGTGAGGTCGTCGTCACCGAGGATCCGGCAGAGATGGACCTCGAAAACGGAACGGAAGACACTGTTGAGGAACCGCCCGCGGCGGTCGGTGAGCTCCGACTCGCGTTCGTCTGGACCGAGTTCCTCGCGGAGGACGGTGAGAACCTCGAACTGGGTGACGCCCTCACAACCCCCGACGACGGAACGTGGCTCCAGTCACTGGAGGCGAGCCAGACCATCGTCGTTATGACACCCGAGGGGTACTCGGTTATCGACACACAGGTTCCGATCCGAGACAACGCGGTGATAGTTGAGGGACCACGAGTGTTCGAGGGCGACGACAGGATCGCGGTCGTCTACTCCCCGACGTCGACACAGCCCGGACCGTCGACGCCGCCGTGGCTCCTCCTCGCGGGTGCGATCGTTCTCGGAGCGTTGCTTATCGCCGGTGGGCTCGTCGGGTACCGTCGCGTCGGACCCAACGCGGGTGACGAACGCTCGGGCGGTCCGACAGGCGAGGGGGGTGCTGGGGAGTCGAGTGGCGGACCGGCTCCCGGGCCGAACGGTATCGAATCGGACGGAGCCGGCGACGACGGCGAGGCGGAACCGGACCTCTCGCTCCTCTCGGACGAAGAGCGGGTCGAACGGCTGCTCGAACGGAACGGCGGTCGAATGCGACAGGCCGACATCGTCTCCGAGACCGGATGGTCGGACGCGAAGGTGTCCCAACTGCTCTCGACGATGTCGGATGAGGGGCGAGTCGAGAAGCTCCGTCTCGGCCGGGAGAACCTGATATCCGTCCCCGATCACGGCGCGTCGGACGACGAAGACGAGTCGAGTTCGAGCGATTGACATCCTCCTCCGCCTGAAGGCGGAGGAATCCCGAGGTTGGGATATTAGGGTTTGCAGTCTACCACTTGCGCCTGCGGTTGGAATCCGCTGGACAAGTCATGAAGGTAGACTCCGGGCTGTGCCAACCAGCCGGTACTCCTATCCCCACCCAAATTGGGTGTAGACTTGGAGTTACTTTCGTTGATGTCGAGACGGATGTTCTCCGCCCCATTCACGTCGGCGTTGAACGCCGCATCACACTTCTCGCAGACGTACAAGCCGCGCTCAACACGCTGACTCTCATCTTCTCTACCGCACACGCAACACGTCTTACTCATATCGCGCTCGGACACTTCCACGACCTCGATTCCCTCAACCTTCGCCTTGTATGTGAGAATCTTGGTGAAGCGGTCGAACGCCCACCCATGTAGGTCGAGATTGCCGTGCTTGCCCCAGTTCTTGGACTTACCGTTCTCGTCCTCGCGCACGCCTTCCAAGTCCCCGACATTAATCTGTCCGACTCCTTTCTCGACACACCGTTCAACGATGTGTTTCGCTAAGGAGTGGAAAAAATGGGTGCGGCGTTCCGACCACTTGTGGTGTAGTCGCGTGGCCCTGTCGCCACCCGAACCATCGCACTGAGCGATTTCCTTCGGGAAGTAGTACCCGTCCTGTTTCAGGCGATTGCCGGGGTACAGGTCGGCGTCTTCGGTGCTGTAGGCGACGGCGGCGAAGT
>CAYRWH010000087.1:0-4747 GCA_964427935.1 uncultured Halobellus sp.
CGTCGTCGTCGCGCCACGCGATCTCGTTGGGGAACGACTTGTAGTTCGAGACGGCAAGATCCGGGTTGTAGTACAGCAGATGGTACATCTGCTCGCGCCACGACAGCTCGTACCGGTACTTATCGATGTTCTTCCGCGCTCGGCCGGCCGCGGACTCGTACGCGTCGCCTGCGTCCGCCCACACCTCTCGGATCCCGATCGCACCGGTGGCGAGGTACGGCGACAGACGCGAAACCGCGTGTGTCGGACCGTCGACCGCCGCCGCGAGGTCGTCACGCGTGTCGTTGTACGTGCTGATTCCGTTCGCGAGAAAGTCGTCGAACCGTTCGCGAGCCCCCGCGTATCCGGCTGCGGGGAGGTCGATGTCGACATCGGGCTGTGGTACGGTTTTCGGGTCGGAGATATCAGCGAGCGCGTCGGCGTCGGGTTCGGCGTAGGGCCCGCGCTTGGGGACGGCCTCCCAGTCGTCGTGGAACCGGCTGTGGTTCTCATACGTCGACTCTAGTCGTCCGGGATCGACGAGAAGGGCGTCCGTTCGCGCGTCGGTCTCGACGCCGATCCCAGCGAGCGCGTCCGTGACCTCGCGCTGTCGGTTCCGTCGGGCTGGTCGGTACCCCTCGTTACAAAAGACGGTCTCAACGTCGTACTCCGTTGCGAGATCGACGAGGATCTCGTCGGGGTCGCCCGCCCGGACAACGAGATCGCTGCCGAGTTCCCGATACTGTCGTTTGAGCGCCGCGACATGCCGGAAAAAGAATGCGCGTTGGCGTGCGCCCATGGTCCCAAACAGGTCCGTGTCGTAGACGAACACCGGAACGACCGTTCCGTCGCGCGCTGCCGCCGCGAGCCCGGCGTTGTCCTGTAGTCGGGGATCCGCTCGATGCCAAAAGATGGACATGAGATTAGAAAGGGCTCCAGCCTATAGTGGCTGTCCCCCGTCCAGTTAGGTATGGACGCCGCCCCTTCGGGTGCTGACGAGCGTTTGTGAACTTCTATCGGTAGCGCCCCGGATCGTGTTTTGGTGGCGCGGGCGGCAGAAGGGACAGTTCAACGAGTGCGAGGAGGAATCACACCGCCGCATCCGGATAGATCGCTCCGGCGAACCGCCGCATCGATCGCTGCGCGTTGGCAGTTCGTTTATAATTGGTTTTATATCCTCTATTGTTATTTCTTTATAAAATACAGAAAATATTTGTATCGGCGATCACTACGCCAAGGCATGCCGGAGTTCACCGCCACACGGCGTGGTATCTGTGGACTCATAGCTACCGTTCCACTCGCTGGCTGTAGCGGCTTGTTCGGTCCTGAGTTCCCGGAGAACTCCGAACACCCACCCGACGAGTACGTCGAGACCGTCGAGACGTTCATCGAACGAGTACATGCTGGCGAGTACGAGGAGGCAAGAGCACCGTTTAACGAGGAACTTTCGGACGCCCTTCCAGCCGAAGAGATTGAGTCCGTCTGGGCGGACGAGGTCGGACATCTCGGTGGATACCGGAGTATCCAAGAGTGGGCCTACGAACCAGACGAGCCGGACGAGGAGCAGTTGGAGGTCGTCTACGCACAAGTGTCGATGGAAGGGGGTAACTACGACCTTCGAACGGCGATCGACGGGGAGGGACGGATGGCCGGGGTGTACATCATCGAGGTCAACACTGAATAAAACGGTTCATTGGGGAACGGCACCGTTCTCGCGCTACCTACGCCGAACACCCCACGGACCGTTCGGTTTCGGGGCGCCATGGAGCGCAATACCAATTGCGACCGAGAGGAACACGGCGACGCCGGCCAACCCGACGGGACTGGCTACCAACTCGGACAGCACGGAGGTTTTGGCGGCGCTGTAGACGGACACAACCCCCGCAAAGGCGTTAAACACGCCGTGAAAAAACACGGCCGCGAACACTGAGTTCGCCCTCGACACGAGGTACGTATAAACCGGAGAGAATACGATACAGGCGACGGTCATGGCTACGATGCCAGCAACCGGAAACGAAGGGTAATTATGTCCGGCGAGAACCAGCGGAGCGTGCCAGACACCCCAGACGGCGCCGACAGCACCCGACGCACGCCAAAACCCGAGCGGAGCGAGTTCCCACAGCAGATACCCTCGCCAGCCGAATTCCTCGCCGAAAGCGAGGAGAGCATTGATTGTCACCCCGGCAGCGATCGCGAAGCCGAGTGTCACTGGAACGCCCGAGAGGTTTAGCCAGGGTATCGGATCGGCACTCGTATTTAAACCAACACCGGGAAACGCAACCGCTAGAAGCAGCGTCAAGCCAACCAATAGTGGCGCCGCAAGAATCGAAACGACAAGCCAGCGGGGCCGTCCGACCCGGAAACCAACCGTCGAGAGTCTGATGTCGTAGCGGTAACAGACCGCCAAGCCCGCCGCAAACGGTGAGAACATGTAGACGGGTGCAAGCGCGACTCGGCTCGTACCAGTGAATTCAGCAGCGACGAACAGAAGAACCCCCGAAAGGATTAATACTCCCCCAAAGACTGCGAGGCGACCACGATCCAACCCCACGCCCATATTAGAATCTACTTAGATATTGTGTAATAAATATATTGATCTAATATATAAACCCAAAAAATGGTGGGAAAAATGCCATATTAGATATCATGTTATAACGCAACATGAATGCGGAGCGGGCAACACACACCGTTGATTACGAGAACAGCATCGCACAAAGTGACGAGTTCGATATCGGGTACGGCGCCAGCGAAGTTACTGGGATCAATATGTTTGCCGCTCTTGATGGGGCTATCGACGAAGAGACGGTTCAAGCAGCGCGGGAAACGGTGCCCGATGAGGTGATCGAACGTGCCGAAAAGTACACCGAGCGTTCCGAAACTCACCGTCCGATGGTTATCAATGAGAACGATAGCATCCTGAATCGGTCAAATCTTCCATATATCGATGAGACGGATCGCGAAGAGCTATCAAGACTGTCGTCCAAAACCGTAATCTCAAAAGAAGATGCGGAGGCCGTCCTGCGCGTTGACTATTGGCTTCGTAGCATAGCGTACGGGGATGACAGCGAGTTCAACGTGGCCGAAGTGAGTCAAGCGGAGATGGATAGTATGGCAGTTGCTGTCCCCGTCGTCGCGGTTGCGGTCGCCGCGACGATCACACTGACGGCGATTGACGCAGTCACGGTCGCGAGAGCTGCTGCCATAGCGGCTACGGAGGCGGAGGTAGCATAATGATACCACACACTGTTTCAGTGTTTCTCGACTACAAGTGTAACTTGGAGTGTTCTCACTGTAGTCTGGGAAGCAGTCCGAAGTTGTCCTCAGAAATCGATTGGAGGTACGTCGAGCAGGCTCTTCGGGAGGGCTGTCGTGATATTGATTCGCAAGTCGCCGTCTTCACCGGTGGTGAAGTTACTCTACACATGGAAAAGCTGCTCAGGGGGCTTCGGCTGGCTGACGATCTCGGCTATTCGACCCGAATCGTTACGAACGCTGGATGGGCGGGAAGCATGGAACAGGCTACAGAGGTTATCAATCGGCTTGAGGACGCGGGGCTTGATGAAATAAACATGAGTTTCGATGACTTCCACGCGGAGTGGATATCTGAGGAGCATTTGCTCAATTTTACTGAGGCAGCACTCAACGCATCTTTCAAAAACATCGTAATCTCGATGGTCAATCCTGCTTCCCCGACGTATGACGTTGAGACGGTGCGAGGTCTCATTGAAGAGAGGGTCGGTGCGGTTGACCAGTACAAGCAGAGGTTGACACTGATGTACGATACGCCAGCGGCCGTCGGACGGGCGACGGGCCTCGCGGACGAGGAGTTAGTCACTGGCGACACCGGGCGATGTGAATCGATTATGGAGTCAATCTCCGTCCACCCGGACGGCTACGTTCGAGCCTGTTGTGGTCACGCTCAGTGGTACGTGCCGGACCTCACGATCGGTAGTCTCGATCAACAGCCCCTTGACGAGATGGTCGAGAGGTCGGGCCGAAATCTGTTGTATTGGCTCATCCAGTCCGTGGGTCCGGAGGAACTTCTTAAACAGATCGGCGTTGAAAATGAATACACGGGAATCTGTCATGCCTGTCACCACTTACTCAGTGAACACCGCTCAGAGTTGCTAGAGTATGTACGGCAGAACTTCGATGAAATCCGCATGAATGATGTATTCCTCGATGACTTACCCGTTGAAGCTGCGGCACAGACCGCCGAACATGAAAAAGAACTCATAGCCGCAGTTAGAGAAAATATGAAGGGGAAAAGCGGTTAAATAGGAGTGTGAGACACATGAACGAGATTATATCCATCAGACGCAGGCGCTTCGTGCGGGCCACTGCCGCGGCCGGGGCGCTTTGTGCCGCCTTCACTGAGGGGACGGCTGCGGATGAGGACATCGATGCCGAGAGTGGTGAACAGGATCCTAAAGCTACTCACGAAGAGTATCCGGAACCACTGTTCTGGGAGGACCAATTCGTCGTCCAGTCGAGCGTACAGGCGTAGGTATAGTATATTTTGTCAGAGAGAAAAGTCACGAGGGTACCAAGAGGGCAACCGAGCCGCCAAACGCTACCCCACTCGCCACGAGTGCGGCAATCCCGACAATCAGTGCGGTCAACCCAATCACGTGTATGAGATCGACCGCAACGCCCTCATCGGTATCGGACCTGCGCTCGACCGTTCGTTTCGAACTCATCGATATACGCCTCTTGTATTCTTGTATAGGCTCGTACCACCTAGTATTGCTCCGCCTGAGCCGCCGTG
>CAYRWH010000087.1:4847-6841 GCA_964427935.1 uncultured Halobellus sp.
GGCGTCGGGGCGACGCTTGACGTATGTGAAAAAAACAGGGTTCACGGCGGCACGTCCCGCGGCGTTGTCAGTCGTCCGCGGGAGCGCGCGGCTCGGCGGGTGGTTCGGACGCCTCGCCGTCGGAGTCGTCAACCGCCTCCACAAGTGGTTCAGTCGAGTCGTGCGAGTCTGCGCTCGGATCGTCCGCCGTCTCGGATCGGCGACGCCACTCGCTTAGGTCTCGCGAGGACGCCTCGTTCACATGATGACACATGACAACACGTACCAAGGATTTTTCAAATAAAAGTGTTTCGTCGGCGCTTCAGCCACTGCTGCGTGTCACGATGCTACCCCGACTACGGCGTATTTCACAGTGTTTCAAAGGCCTGAAACAACGATCCGAGAAGAGAAACGAACACTTATATTCGATCGTCCGGCTCCGGTCGAGCGCACGGGAGGTAACCGTGACGACCGGACCCACCCTACGGATCGGCGGGAGCACCGACGACGCCGACGCCGCGGTTCCCGCCCCGATCCCACCCGATGACCCGGAAGCCTGGTACGCGCCCGAGGTGCGTGCGCAGTACGAGTCCGCACCCGGCGTCGTCGCGACGATCCGCGAGCGCGACGGCGGCAGGTTCGGCTACGACGTGCGTGAACCACCGCTGTCACCGGCGGACGAACACGCGCTGGAGACAGTTCGAGAGCACTTCTCCGACGTGAGCCACCGTCGTCCCCTCACCAGGGCGGGGGCGGTCGAACGCGCCGAGGCCGGCTTCGAGCCGAAGTACGTCCGCGTGCTCGACCGGCTGCTCGACACGACCGCCGCCGCCCGTCGGCGGGTGGAGTACCACGCCCTGTGTGAGACCCGGCTGCTCGGGGACCGGACGGCAATCGCGCTCGACGACCGGATCGCAGTCGCCGATGTCGGCGACGACCGAGAGCTGATCGTCCACACGGACGCGTTCGCTCCCCTAGAGACTGGCATCGACGCCGACGCCGAGTACATCGAGCGCGTCGCCGGCGAGCGACTCGCGCGATATCCGATCGAGTTCGCCGGCTTCTCCGTCGATGTCGTCGTCTACCGAGAGCGACTGCTCGGTTCTGACGCGTTCGAGACAAAATACGCGGTGCTCGAACCCGACCTGCTCCCCGGCGACAAGGCGTTGATCCGCGAGTGTGAACGCCGGATCTGGGAGACGCCGGTGGACCGACTCGTCGAGGATCGAACCGCGTTCGTCGCCGAGCACGCGAGACGCTACCTCTCCAGACGGCTGACCGCCGGCGACGCTCGGAGCCTAGTCGCGTCCGGCGTCGGTCACGTCAGGCGTCTACTGGCGGACCGTGGACTCGTGTCGCCCACGGCCGAACCGACCCACGACGGCGACCGCATCGACGACCTCGTCTACTACGTCCTCCGTGACTTCGTCGGAGAGGGTCCCCTCACCGTACCGATCCGAGATCCGCATCTCGAAGACATCGAGGCCAACCGCGTCGACGAGCGGGTGAAAGTCGTTCCCCGACCTGCGGTGCTCTCCGGGGCGGACGACGAGGGGTCGGACAGTCCAGTGGCGAGTAGCGGGATCGATCCCCTCGCGAGTGGCGGCCGGATCCCCACGAACCTCGCGTTCGAGGACGAGTCTCGCTTCGTCGACGTGGTCACGCGGCTCGCGGCCCGTGACGGCGTCGAATTGAATGCCTCTACACCCTCCGCGAAGGTGAATCTCGACGTCAACGGGGTCAACGAGACCGTCCGGTGTGCGGTGGCGCTGCCGGTCATCTCGGAAGACGGCCCACACGTCTCGATCCGTAAACAGGCCGCGAACGCGATGACACCGGTCGATTTGGTGGACGGAGGGACGCTGTCGACCGAACTCGTCACGCTGCTGTGGCTGCTGTACGAACACCACGGCGTTGTGCTGTTCGCGGGGCCGACCGGGGCAGGTAAGACGACCCTGATGAACGCCCACATGCCCTTCATTCCCTTCCACGACCGTCCGGTCTCCATCGACGAG
>CAYRWH010000088.1:0-6834 GCA_964427935.1 uncultured Halobellus sp.
CGGCGTCGTTCCGCAACGAGTGAGGCGTATGGTAGCCTGACATCCTCCCACGGCTGAGGCCGTGGGGTTCCCGACCACAGGCCGGGCGGTCCACGGCGGGAGGTTCCCCACTCGTACGCGGTGGGGTTGTGGGCCGTGCCAGTGCGGCCCCCGACCGAGATAGCGGGCTTCATCTACCCCCGCGAAGGGTGCGTATCCTTACCTCGGACTCGGTATCACAACCAACGAATGTCAGAACAATCAACGTTTCGCCGGTTGCCGGCTTCATCCCACGACTAAACTCGTGGGCTTTCGCCTCGAAACTCTGTAATCATGGAGGCGACGTTCCGTGCGTTGAGCAAACACGGGTACAAGGACCTCCGAATGCGGGACATCGGCGAGGAGATGGATCTCACCCGACAGGTCATCCACTACCACTTCGACGGAAAATACGACCTCATGTCCTCGTTTCTCGAACACGTCATCGACCAGTACGAGGGGAGCGTGACGGTCGAGGATGCCGAGGACCCGCGAGCTGAGCTCGACGTGCGGATCGACCAGTGCCTGTTCGGTCCTGAGTTCGAGCGGTTCGACCACTGGGACCGGATGAAGGTGTACCACGAGCTGTACACGCAGGCGCGGAACGACGACGAACACCGGGACGTGTTCAACGAACACTACGACCGGATCCGGGGGAGCATCGTCGAGGTCGTCGAAGCGGGGATCAAGGAGGGCGTCTTCCGTGACGTCGACGCGGAGCAGATGGGCCAACTCATCACGGACATCATCCACTCCGCTCGTGCGCGACGGATCTCGCTCGGGCACGAGGACGCTCCGGAGGAGGCGCGGGCGGCGATAGACGAGTTCGTTCTCGACTCGTTAGAGCGCGACGACTGAGGCCCGTCCGTCGTCGACAAACCAGGCCGGACTCCGACCCCGTCGTCTCAGTTTCCGGTCCAACGGAGGATGGCTAGTGTCCCCTCGAAGAGGACGATCATGGTGAGCGTAACAATGATCGGGGCCATCCCCGTTGGGTCGGGACTGAAGAGGAAGGCGATGCCGAGGAACGCGCCCCAGAAGATGAGTCGTTTGTCCTCCAGCCACACCCGCGTGACGAGGTTCATCATGATCGCGAGCATGATGAAAAGCGGGATCTGGAAGACGATCGCCATGAACGCGAGCATGATCACGATCAGGTTAAACGTCTCCGCGAGTCCGAACGCGATCGTCGCCGCGTCGGAGGTGTACGTCGTGAAATACGAGAAGATCGCAGGCAACACGAGGAAGTGCGCGAACGCCACGCCGAGACCGCCGAGTACGAGGCTCGTGGGGACGGCCGCGAGATAGTAGCGGCGCTCGTTCTCGTAGAGGCCGGGCTTCATGAACCGGTACGTCTGGTAGACGAACGCCGGGAGGCCGACGACGACGCCCGCGATTCCCGCTACCTTCAACCGCGTGAGTGGAAGTTCAAGTGGGGCGTACAGCCGGGGTCGGTTCTCCAGCGGGGCCGGGATGTGATAGTCCCAGAAGTAGTTGATGAGTGTCGTCGACTCCGTCACGACGACGAGCGTTGCCAGCCCACCGAGCAGGAAGACGACCGCGAGCCGACGCATCATCTCCTCGATATGGGCCGCGAGCGGCATCTCTTCGTCCGTCTCGGGCCCCTCTATTCCGGTGATATCATCGTCGACCGTCGCCGTCCCGCCATCACTAACGCTTTCGGAGGCATCGGCGTCGGCCTCCTCGTCGTCGGCCTCCTCGTCGTCGGCATCGTCCGTGTCGTCCGATCCATCAGTGGGCTTCTCGTCGGCCCCCATTTCGTACCACCCGGGATCGTGAGCGTCCTTCGACCCGTACCAGTCGTGTTCTTCGGGTCCCTCAACCTCCGGGGCATCGCCGTCGGAGCCAGCCACAGCGTCTTCCGACTCGCCGCCGTCTTGGAGGTCGTCTGTTTCTTCCGGCCGGCTACCGTCGTCATCGTCGCCGGATCCGGCCGACGGCGTCGACTCTCCGTGGTCGGACGGCTCGTCGTGCGACCGGTCGGCGTCGTCCATTCACCTTAGGTACGCCGCCGGGTGATTATAGGCCTTTTCGGATGGCGGCGACGATCCGGCGGGGATCAGCGAGGGATCACAGTGGACCCCTCCGGGGAGTGGTGGCCGGGACGACCCCGAAATCCGAGACACAGAGAGGGCGAGATCGAGTGACATGACATAGCATATCACGAAATAGGTGACTGCCCCTCTTGTCGCGAGTGCGGTCGAAAAGGTTGATAACGACCACGGCCCTCGGTCGCCGTATGGCGAGTGCCCTCGACGAGGACACCCAACAGTCGCTCGCGGACGGCCGCGACTCGGCGAAGGCGTTCCTCCGATCGATTCAAAAGGACCTACAGAAGGTGTTCGTCGTCTTCTTCCTCGGTTTCCTCCTCACGTTCTGGGCGCTCCGCGTGTACGTATGGGACTTCCTCTATGACATCACGGAGGCCAACATGTCCGCCGCTGTCGCCGAGGAGCTCGATGTCATCGCCACCACCCCGTTCGAGGTGATTCTCCTACAGGCGAAGATCGGGCTGATCGTCGGGGCACTCATTACGATCCCGGCGCTCGTGTTCGTGGCCCGCCACGAGCTCCGGAGCCGGGGGATGTGGCCCGAGTCACCCGTTCCGCGATGGAAGCTCGCGGTGATCGGGATCCTCGGAACCGTGTTGTTCGCGGTCGGCGTCGCCTACGGGATCTACGGGTTCTTCCCGATCATGTTCTCCTTTTTGGCCGGGTTCGGTCTCGAAGCCGGGATCCAGCCGACCTACGGGATCGTGATGTGGACGGAGTTCATCGTCTTTCTCTCGCTGTCGTTCGGATTTGCGGGACAGATGCCGCTTCTTATCACCGGGCTTTCGTACGCCGAAATCGTCCAGTACGAGACGTTCCGTGACAACTGGAAATACGCGGTGTTAGCCATCTTCGTCTTCGGTGCGTTCTTCTCGCCGCCGGACCCGTTCACCCAGCTGATGTGGGCGTTCCCGCTCACCGCGCTGTACGGCTTCAGTCTCTATCTCGCCAAGCTCGTCGTCACCGCGAAGCGGAGTTCCGACCGGATCGACGTGGTCGCGGCGGTCAGGAACCACTGGAACGTCGTGCTCGCGGGGAGCGTGCTCGGCGGGGGCGTCGTCTACGCGTTCTACGAGTACGGCGGTCGAACTGGTGTCAACGACCTCCTCCGGTGGGCCGGCAGCGACTGGCGCTTCCTCGCTCCCGGCGAGGGGCTCGGTGTGGATCCTGTGACCGCAGCCGCAATCTACGCCGTCGGCTGGGCGGTCGCGTTCGGAGTTCTCGCGGTCCTGTGGGCCGTGTACACAGACCTCGACACCACGAGCGCGGGCTACCAGTACGGCGACCCTGCTGCGATCGACCTCGATGAACTCGACGCCGCCGGGATCCGGGCTGCCCCAATCGATGCGTTCGAGGAGATGGGCGAGGAGGAGTCGCTCTCGCGGGCGCAGGCGGCGATCGACGACGATGACCCCGAGAAGGCACAGGCAATCCTCGACCGCTTCGACGAGGCGAACGAGGCCGACGACGGAGACAGCGAGGCCGCCGATGGAGACGGTGAGACCGACGCGGACGGGAGCGCCACGGACGCCGGCGACGGGGACTCTGGCGATTCAAGCGGTGACGCCAGCGACGGCCTTCTCGGGACGATCGGGAACCGGTCTTCGCGAGCCTCCTCGACGTTCCTTTCGGAGTTCGCGGAGGACGACGACGCCGAAGAGGAGATTGGCGGATACTACACCGACCTCAAGTTCATTTTCGGGTCGTTGCGGTCGCGGTCGTTCCGTCTCGTCGCCGTGTTCGGTGTCGTGATGACGCTTGCGTTCACTTGGCTCTATCTCGGTGGGCTCGCGACGGTCCGTGCGGACCTCGAGTCCCGCGTGCCGGAGGGGGTCGACGGCGGGATCAACATCATCACGCTCCACCCGGTGGAAGCGCTCATCTTCATGGTGAAATTCTCCATCCTCCTCGGTATCGTCGCCGTGTTGCCCGTCATGCTGTACTACGCGTGGCCGGCGCTGCGGGACCGTGGGTTCGTCGCCGGACGCGCCCGACAGGTGTACGTCTGGACTGCGGCGTTGTTTGCCGGCCTGATCGGCGGCTTTGCGCTCGGCTACGGCTACATCGCGCCCGCAATAATCGGGTGGCTGATCACCGACGCCGCGAGCGCAGACATGATCATCACGTACCAAGTGAGCGACTTCATGTGGCTCGTCATCTTCACGACCATCGGGATCGGATTCCTCGCCGACATCCCTGTTGCGATGGTGCTTTTGAACAAGGCCGGCGTCCCCTACGACGGGTTCCGCGGTCGCTGGCGGGAGGTGACCGTCGGAATTCTGCTGGTCGCGGCGGTGTTTACCCCTGCCGACGTGATCACGATGTTCCTCGCGACGATCCCACTGATGCTCGCGTATGGCGTCGGCATCGGGATCCTATTTATTATCACGTTCGGCGGCCGACGGAATCTCTCGCCGCCAGCGGATGTCATCGGGCGGTAAACGCGGGAGCAGGAGGTCCCGGGGTATCGGGTTTGTTGACGAGTTCGGATCGCCGAGACCGACGAGTATTCCCGCGCGCGGGCGTAATGTGTGACCAGAATGAGCAAGGACTACATCGAGGTCCGCGGTGCCGAGGAGCACAACCTCAAGGACCTCGACGTCCGGATTCCGCGAGAGGAGTTCACCGTTGTCACCGGACTCTCAGGGTCGGGGAAGTCGTCGCTCGCGTTCGATACGGTGTACGCCGAGGGACAGCGTCGATACATCGAGTCACTGTCGGCGTACGCTCGTAACTTCCTCGGACAGATGGATAAGCCGCAGGTGGAGGCCGTCGAAGGGCTCTCGCCCGCCATCTCCATCGACCAGAAGAACGCCGCCAACAACCCACGCTCGACCGTGGGGACCGTCACCGAGCTACACGACTACCTCCGCCTGTTGTACGCCCGGGTCGGCACGCAGTACGACCCCGTCACCGGCGAGCCGGTCGGCGAGCAGTCCGCACAGGATATGGTGAATCAGATCCTCGAACTGCCCGAGGGTACTCGTGCGAAGATCGCCGCGCCGGTCGTCCGCGACCAGAAGGGCGCGTTCGAGGAGCTGTTCGAGGAGCTGGTTGCTGACGGGTACGCGCGTGTCGAGGTCGACGGAGAGGCAATGGATCTCACCGTTTCGGACCCCGAACTCGACCAGAACTACGACCACACGATCGACGTAGTCGTTGACCGTGTGAAGGTGCGTTCGGACGCCCGCTCGCGGATCACCGACTCGGTCGAGACAGCACTTGAGGAAGCGGGTGGCGCGCTCAAACTGATCGTCCCTGACCCGCCCGCGGACGTCCCGTTCGCCTCGAACACCCGTTCGACCGGGTCGCTCGCGGCGGATGCCGACGGGGACGATAGACTCGAAGTGGAGTTCTCCGAGGAGCTCGGTAACCCCAACTCCGACTTCCAGTTCTCGGCGATCGAGACCCGGTCGTTCTCGTTTAACAGTCCGTACGGCGCGTGTCCGGAGTGTGAGGGGATCGGGTCGACGAAGGAGGTCGACGAAGACCTTGTGATCGAAGACCCCTCGAAACCGGTGAAAAACGTCTTCGAGGCGTGGTCGTACAACCGGTCGTACTACCGGACGCGGATCGACAACGTCGCGGAGCACTTTGGGGTTTCAGTAGAGACCCCGTGGAACGAGCTCGACGAGGACATCCGGCAACAGTTCCTCTACGGGACGAACCGACAGGTCGTGTTCACTCGGCAGACAAAAAACGGGACGCGACGCAAAGAGAAGCGCTTCGAGGGAGTCATTCCCAACCTCGAACGTCGCCACGTCGAGACGGACTCTCAGTCGACCCGCGAACACATCGAGGAGTACATGGCGGTGACGACGTGCCCGGAGTGTGAGGGCACGCGGTTAAAAGAGCAGTCGCGTCACGTCCTCGTTGATGGCACCCCGATCACCGAGGTAAATCAGCTGTCGATCGGCGACGCACGGCGTCACTTCGAGGGGATGGAGGAGCAGTTGAGCGAGCGCGACACCAAGATCGCCGAGGAGATTTTAAAAGAGATCCGCGCCCGACTCGGGTTCATGGAGGAGGTCGGGTTGGAGTATCTCACGCTCGACCGGGAGGCGTCGACGCTTTCCGGCGGTGAGAGCCAGCGGATCCGGCTCGCAACGCAGGTCGGATCCGGACTGGTCGGTGTGCTCTACGTGCTCGACGAGCCCTCGATCGGGCTCCACCAGCGCGATAACGATCGACTGCTCGATACACTTACCGGACTCAGAGACCTCGGAAATACGCTCGTGGTCGTCGAGCACGACGAGGAGACGATGCGGCGCGCCGACCACGTGATCGATATGGGACCCGGTCCGGGCAAGCGCGGCGGCGAGGTCGTCGCACAAGGTGAGTTCGACGACATCGTCGATGCCGACGAGTCGATCACGGCCGACTACCTCGCGGGGCGCAAGGAGATCCCGGTGCCCGAGGAGCGTCGTGAGCCCGAGGGCGAACTGGTCGTCCGTGGTGCCCGCCAGCACAATCTCACCGACCTCGACGTACCGATCCCGCTTGGCACGCTCACGGCCGTCACCGGCGTCTCCGGCTCGGGGAAGTCGACGCTCGTCCACGACATCCTATATAAAGGACTCGTGCGGGAGATGAACGATAATACGAGCGTCGACCCCGGCGATCACGACGCGATCGACGGGATACCAGAAATAGAAACGGTACGGCTCATCGACCAGTCACCGATCGGGCGGACGCCGCGCTCGAACCCCGCGACGTACACGGACGTGTTCGATTACGTCCGCGA
>CAYRWH010000089.1:0-6802 GCA_964427935.1 uncultured Halobellus sp.
AAGCGCGTCCTTGGTAAGGACGAGAGCCCGGGTTCAAATCCCGGCCTAGGCTCTACGTATCCTACGCTCGTTATCCACACGCTCGTGTTGTACTCGCACGATCAGAGCACGCTCAAGTGAAGTCATCTCTCTCGGTGAACTCCCTGCTACTCGCCGCAGTCGGCGCTCCCTGAACGGAGTAGTTCACTTCGTTCGCGTCGCACGCTCACAACCCGATCCACGGGCGTCACTGCTGGGCGATTGGGTCGGTCAGGAAAACCGGGGGAATCGGCGCGGCGAACCGGAACGGGTCCGGGCCGTGCGCCCATCAAAATCGACCGACTGAAGCGACTTATATCCGCGTCAGACGAGCGTGATCCGTCCGGCCGACGTTCCGACGGGGCGGGGCTCCGCTGGGCCGGTAAGCCGATAGGTACGGAGGACGACGATGTCGTATGACCTTCGAGGACTTGTTCGAGCGAGCAGCGGAGTACGCCGCCGAGACGGACGACATCGACCGGGCGCTCGCGGAGCGACGCGCGGAACGGAGCGACCACGAATGACCGGGCGGCCCGAGCCGAGTCCGGCGAGAGTCGTCGTCGACGCGGACGTGCTGGCGGCGGACCTGCTGGTCGGCGGTGCTGCCCGCGATGCGCTCGACATCCTCCGAGAACACTCGTGGACGACACTCGTCGCCAGCGATCCGTTGCTCGACGACGCAGCAGCGGTCGTGGCGTCGCTTGCGGATCCCGACCTCGCAAGCGACTGGCGCGAGAAAGTGGCAAGGTGGCGGGAGCCGGTAGAGCATCCCGAAGGCGATCATCCGGCGTTGGCGTCGGCGTATCAGGGCGGTGCGATGCAGGTGATCAGTCTCGACCCGGCGTTGACCGGTCCGAAGGCTGCGGCCGGACTTCGAGGTCGGCTGTCAGTGAGCGTGCGCGAGCCGCAAGCGTTCGCGACCGTGTTCGCTCCCGAGCGGCTCTACCCAGAGGTCGTCGGCGGGGAGTATCCCGGGCCCGATCGGGACGCGCGGAACTGGTGACCCGAAGGGGCGCGGGGTGCGTGGCACCCGTATCGGCGGCCTCACCGGTCCGCGTACCACTCGGCGAATTTCGCGAGAGCGCGACCGCGGTGGGAGACGGCGTTTTTCCGCTCGGTGTCCATCTCCGCGAACGTCTCGCCGTCGTGTTCGAAGATGGGGTCGTAGCCGAAGCCGCCGTCGCCGCGCGGGTCCACAATTCGCCCGGGAACGTAGCCCTCAAACAGCTTCACCGGTAGCGGATCGGATCGGTCGGCGGTCTCCGCGGCCGTTGTTCCGTTCGACTCGCCTCCGCTCTCTCCGGGGCCCGCGGCCGCGGCCGCCTCACGATCGGTTCGGTCGATCGGGTCGGGGGTCGCAGCGAACTCCTCGCCGTCACAGTACGCGAGGGTACAGCGGAACGCAGCGCGGGGATCATCGAGCGGGCGGGCGATTTCACGAACCCGCTCGATGCCAAGGGTTTCGTGAACGTACGAGGAGTACGGCCCCGGAAACCCGTCGAGCTCGTCAATAAACAGTCCCGCGTCGTCGACGAGGACTGGTTCGTTGGCCTCCCGGTAGGCCTCCCGAGCACCCTGCGCCGCGATGGGACCGAGTTCGGGCGACTGTATCTCCGCGTAGTCGAAATCGAGCCGTTCAACGGATCCGTCCGGCAGGTACTCCTCGGCCTCACGAACCTTCCCCGGGTTCGTCGTCACGTATCTGAGCACGGATCCGAGTGGGGGAGGCAGTGCCGAATAGGCGTCGGTCGCGACGCCGCTATGCGTCGGTCGCGACGTTGAGGTACCGTTGATCGCGACACGGGAGCGTTGTCAGTGGCGGCGCGAGAGGGCGCACCGCCGACGATCGCGGCGGTGCGTTTTTGAGGGTTCAGTGATATCGCGGCGGTATGTCCCTCCCGACGTTCGGAAAGGCGCGCCTTTCGGGCCTCATTGCGGTTCTCGCGTTCGGATTCACCGCGCTGTTCGCCGTGCTCGGACTCGGCGTGGCGGTCCCCGCAACGTTCGTCACCGGGTACTTCCTTCTGATTCCGCTGGTGTGGCTGCTCGGCGACGACTTCCCGCTCGTCGCCTCCGAAAGCGACGAAGACATCTCGGAATCGACGACCGCAGAGCAGCCGGTCGCGGAGCTGCGCGATCGCTACGCGACCGGTGAAATCGACGAGGCAGAGTTCGAGCGCAGGCTCGACCGGCTGCTGGAGACCGAACCGCTTGACGAGCGCGTCGATACTCGAGCCGGGAACCGGGCTACGGATCGGTCCGTGAGCCGGTCCGGCAAGCGGCGCGAGCGTGAGTTGGAGTGAGAGCCGGACAATGTGACGTACGGTCGGACGGTCGGCGGCGACGCGGCCGGTCGGGGTCGGTGCCATTCACACTCGGTCCGCGAGGGACATCCTCTTAAGAGTCGACCGTCAGGAACGGACGGACATGCTGATCACAGGGACCGTCATCGCCGACCCGGAAACCGTCATCGCCGACGGCGCAGTCGTCGTCGAGGGGTCGACGATCGCCGCGGTTGGCGACGCAAACACCCTCCTTGAGGAGTACTCGGACCACGACTGTCGGTCGTTCGACATCGTCGCACCGGGGCTCGTGGGCGGCCACGTTCACTCGGTCCAATCGCTGGGGCGAGGGATCGCCGACGATGACGAGCTACTCGACTGGCTGTTCGAGGCCGTGTTACCGATGGAGGCCGCGATGGATGCCGACGCCACGCGAGCGGCGGCGGAGCTCGGCTATCTTGAGTGCCTCGAATCGGGAACCACCACGGTCGTCGACCATCTCTCCGTCAACCACGCCGCGGAGGCGTTCGACGCGGCGATCGAAACCGGGATCCGCGGGCGACTCGGGAAGGTGTTGATGGACAAAAAATCGCCAGACGGTCTCTTAGAGCCGACCGACGCCGGCCTCGCGGAGACGGAGGCGTTGATCCGCGAGTACCACGGCGCGGCAGACGGCCGGATCCGCTACGCGGTCACTCCGCGGTTCGCGGTCACCTGTACGGAGGCCTGTCTCCGTGGCTGTCGGGAGATTGCTGACCGCTACGACGGCGTCACGATCCATACACACGCCAGCGAGAACGAAACGGAGATCGAAACCGTCGAGGAGGCGACTGGGCGACGGAACGTTCACTGGCTCGACGAGGTCGGCCTCACCGGACCGGACGTAACACTCGCACACTGCGTTCACACAGACGAGAGCGAGCGGCAGGTGCTCGCAGAGACCGAGACGGTCGTCACCCACTGTCCCTCCTCGAATATGAAACTGGCCTCGGGGATCGCACCGATCCACGACTATCTGGAGCGCGGGATCACGGTCGCGCTCGGCAACGATGGGCCGCCGTGTAACAACACCCTCGACCCGTTCACGGAGATGCGGCAGGCGAGCCTGCTTGGAAAGGTAGACGCACGCGATCCGACGCGCCTCCCCGCAGAGACGGTTCTCGAGTTGGCGACGGTGAACGGCGCACAGGCAGCCGGCTTCGATCGGATCGGTCGCCTCGAACCTGGGTACGAGGCAGACGTGGTCGGAATCACGACGGAAAAAACGCGGGCGACACCGGTCCACGACCCGCTCTCCCACCTCGTGTACGCGGCCCACGGCGACGACGTGGTGTTCACGATGGTCGCCGGCGAGGTCAGATACGACGGGGGCGAACACGTCGGAATCGACGCTAACGCGGTTCGTGAACGTGCCACTCGTCACGCGAAGCGCGTCGTCGAGGCGGCGGAGATCGAGACCGCAGGGCGTGGATGAGGCGGCAACAATCGGAGTCTTGGGACCGGATAGGGAGACTGCTACGACGGAGATGACCCGACAGAGGGGTTGGCATCCGCGGGACACGCGGCCCAGTCTAACCCGGTTTCCGGATCGTTGAACGCTTCGACGGTGATGTCTTCGATATCGATCGTTCGTTTGAGGTAGCGTCGTTTCGAGCGCTCGCCGACGACGGCGAACCGCTCGACGCCGCGAGCGACCGCGATCTGCGCCGATTCGCGGAGCGCACGGCGACCGGCGTCCGAACACGGACGGCTTGTCCGCACGACGATCACGACGGCGCTGATTGGACGGTCGGCGGTGAGGGTTCGCCACCGATCGAGCAACGCCTCGCCGTCGGCGGGACTCAACCCCGTCCCGTGAGGGAACTCGACGACGAGCGTCCCGTCGTCGACCCGCGTGGTCCATCGGTCGCTCTGTTCCATGCGATGTGATATCAGCTTGTCGAACATAAAAGCGCGCACCAAATTATTGAATTTGATAGAACGGAGTAAGCGTCGATCCGTCGAAGAGTCGCCGACACCGAGATACATTCGCCTCGCCCCGGCGTCATCGTCGTGTATGGGCGTTACGGCGAGCTATCAGGGGTCAGCGCCCGGCCGGGAGAAGTCCAGTCAGTACCGTGAAACGATCGAGAGCGATGATATCGGCTTTGAGAACTGATCGGGGTCATCAACTGTATGCCGAAAGATACTTTCGGACCGAAGCTACACCGGGTCGCCCGACTCGCTCGGGATCGCGGCGTCGACGACGGCGGTCGCGAGCGTGTCAAACGCAGCCTCGTCGGGAGCGACATCGACCTCAATCCCGTATTCGGCCGCCGTCTCGGCGGTTGGCGGACCGATCACGCCGACAACCGCCTCGGCGAGACCGGCGAGCGCCGCGTCGCGGACGCCCCGTTCCGCGGCCGCCTCGACGAAGTGCGCCACCGTGAGCGACGAGGTGAACGCGACCGCATCAAGCTCGCCCTCGGCGGCGGCTATCGCCGAGTCACCGGCCCCCGTCGGTCGCGTCAGCCGGTAGAGAACAGTCTCTGTCACGTCGGCACCCGCCTCCGTGAGGCCGTCGAGCAGCACCTCGCTTCCGTGATCCGAGCGTGCGACCTCGACGGACTCCCCTTCGACACGGTCGCTGAGGGTCGCCACGAGCCCCGTGGAGGTGTACTCGTCGGGGACGATATCGACCGTCCACCCCGCGTCGCGGGCGGCTTTCGCGGTCGCCGGGCCGATGGCAGCGAGGGTCGCGTCGCCCGGTGCCCAGCCCGCGTCCGCGGCGAGTTCGACACCCGTCTTGCTCGTTACCACGACGTACGACGCATCAGCGGGAACCGCCCCGGTCGGCTCGATCGCAAGCATCGGGTCGGCGACCGGCTCGGCACCGAGCGACTCCAACACGTCAACCGCGTCCTCAATCCGCTCGTCATCGGGACGGAACACCGCGACGCGAGGCGCGTTGCTCACGCGTTCTCACCACCCGTGTTGTCCGCGCGGTCGTCGTCAGTTGCCCCATCTCCGGCCCGGTCGTCGTCGGTTCCGGGGCGAGCCACCGGCGCAGAGCCCGCGTTTTCGAGAAACGCCACGACCCGACCGCGAGTCGCCGCCACGTCGCCGATAACAGTGATCGCCGGCGGCTCGATGCCTGCCTCGTCACGGATAGCAACGATCGTGTCCAGCGTCCCCGTGGCGACTGACATGTCAGGCCACGTGGCGCGCTCGACCAAAGCGACCGGTGTGTCACCCGCAAGGCCCGCCTCGCGGAGCGCCGTGGTGTATGCCGGCAGCTTACCGACACCCATCAGCACGACGATAGTGCCGCCGGTCGCCGCGAGCGCATCCCAGTCGATAGCAGACTCCGCTTTGGTTGGGTCCTCGTGGCCCGTGACGAAGGAGACCGATGAGGTGTGATCGCGATGTGTGACGGGGATTCCGACGACCGCAGGACCGGCGATCGCGGAGGTGACGCCCGGGACGACCTCGAAGGGAATCCCGGCGTCGGCGAGGTGTTCGGCCTCCTCGCCGCCACGACCGAAGACGAACGGATCACCGCCCTTGAGACGGACAACGGTGTTGCCCGCCTCGGCCAGTTCGACCAATCGCCGGTTCGTGTACTCCTGTGGCGTCCACTCGCCGCCGGCGCGTTTCCCAACATCCTCGCGTTTCTCCGCCGGTATCTCCCCGAGAATCTCCGGTCCGGGGAGCTTGTCGTGGAGCACGACATCCGCCGACTCGACTAGGCGTGCCGCCTTTACCGTCATCAGATCCGGATCGCCGGGTCCGGACCCAACGAGATACACCGTCCCGACATCGTCCTCGCGCGTCCGAGTCGGTGGCTCGTCGTGTTCGCTGTCGGCGTGGTCGTCGACCGAGGCCGAGTCGTCTCCCTCAGGCATCGTCGGTCTCCCCCTCGTCGATGGCGGGTGTCGAGTCTACCGCCTTACGCGCTTCGGCTATCAGGTCCGCCGCGCCGCGGTCCGCGAGGTCCGCCGCAAACGACTCCGCCGCGCCGGCGTGGTCTCGTATCGGGAGGTCTCGCGTGCCCGACACCTCCTCCGTGCCGTCAGTCGAGAGCACGCGAACGCGGGCGTGGACGTGCTCGCCTTGAACGAGCGCCGAGACGCCGATAGGGGCGATACAGCCGCCGTTGAGCTCGGCGAGTATCGTCCGCTCGACGGTCGCCGCCACGCGGGTTCTGGGATGGTCGACCGCCGACCGAACTGTCTCGACCACGTCTGGGTCCGTCGCGGTCACGGCGATAGCCCCCTGTCCCGCGGCGGGAACGAACTCCGCTCGGGGAAGACGAGTCATTCGGTCGTCGTCGTACAGTCCCGAGCGACGCAGTCCCGCCTCCGCCATCACGAGCGCGTCGTACTCGGTATCGACGGAGCGCTCCATGGCTGACCGCTCCAGTTCCGAGAGCGAGTCGAACCACTCCTCGATACTCCGCTCGAACGACTCGTCGTCTTCGTCCGCGTCGGCCGCCTCGTCCGCATCCCCATCCGCGCTGGTGT
>CAYRWH010000090.1:0-6794 GCA_964427935.1 uncultured Halobellus sp.
GTCAACACCGACGACCTCGACGACGACGAGTTCCTCACGATGGTCACCCGCGACGGCTATATCAAGCGGACTGCCGTCGACCAGTTCGGCAACATTCGGTCGACCGGGATTCGGGCGATCCGGCTGGAGGACGGCGATGAGCTCGTCGATGTTGAGGTGACCGACGGCGAGACCGACATCGTCATCGGGAGCCGAAACGGGATGGCGATTCGGTTCGACGAAAGCGAGGCGCGTGCGATGGGACGAACCGCTCGCGGCGTGATCGGAATCGATCTTCGCGAGGGGGATGCGGTCGCCGGCGTCGCCGCGATCGACGAGGACACCCACGACTGGGTGCTCACCGTCACCGAGAACGGGTACGGAAAACGCTCTGATCTCGACGAGTATCGTCCACAGTCGCGCAACGGGATGGGGCTCGTCGACATCAAGACCGGCGACCGGAACGGGCCGGTCGTCGCTATCGAGGCGGTCACGTACGGCGACCATCTCCTCGCGATGAGCGACGACGGACAGATTATGCGCACCCGCGTCGAGGAGATTTCGACGGTAAGTCGAAACACAATGGGTGTCATTGTGATGAATTTGGAGGCTGATGACCGGGTTGCGTCCGTAGATATTGTTCCCGAGGTCGCGTACGGTGACGACGAGGTGGTCGACGACGCTGACGCAGTCGGCGACGCTGACGCGGAGTAGTCGGCTGTAGACCACTACTGTCGCCGCTGAGGGTTCGAGTGCTGCCGTTGGGACTCGATCCTGCTAGGGGGCGCAACCTTCAGGAAAATTACTTACGGTCACCGCGAAAACGGCCGGACAAGATGGACGAGTACGAGGGGATAGACGAAGTCGTACACGAGCCGAGCGAGGCGTTTGCCGCGTCGACGAACGTCGCTGCGTTCATGCGCGAGTACGGGATCGACAGCTACGACGCGCTCATCGAGCGGACGACAAGCGATGTCGATGGCGAGCCAGCGTCGGGCGTCGACTGGTTCTGGGACGAGATCACTGAGTATCTCGATATCGATTTTTATACCGACTACGACGCAGTTCGTGACGACACGGACGGTCCGCAGTTCACCGACTGGTATCCCGGCGGCGAGATCAACGTCGCACACAACGTCGTCGACCGTCACGCCGCCGTCGACTCGCCGAACCGAAACCGGGTCGCCCTGATATGGGAGGGCGAGCCCGGCGATGTCCGTGAGATCACGTTTCACGAACTGTATCGTGAGAGCAACCGCGTCGCCAACTACTTGGAGTCGGTTGGCGTCGAGACCGGCGACACAGTCGGGCTATACATGCCAATGGTGCCCGAGGTGGTCCCGATCCTCTACGGCTGTCTGAAAGTCGGTGCGATAGCGGTACCAATCTTCTCCGGATTCGGAACCGAGGCGACCGCGACGCGGATCGAGGACGCGGAGCCAGCAGTGCTGTTCACCGGCGACGGATTCTATCGCCGCGGGAGCGAGGTACGACTGAAGACAACGGCCGACGAAGCGATCGAGACAGCTGGACACGTTCAACACACCGTGGTGTACGACCGGCTCGGCACGACGCCCGATAGCGACCCCGACGAGCCGATTCCGTGGAACGGCGACCGCGACGTGACGTGGAGTGAGGCGGTTGAACCGCGGTCACCGACCTACCAGACGAAACGACTCCCGAGCGACGGGGAGTCGTTGCTGTTGTACTCCTCGGGAACAACCGGGACACCGAAAGGGATCGTCCACACCCACGCGGGAGTCCTGACACAGTGTGCGAAGGAGATCCACTTTGGGTTCGATCAAAAAGCCGCGGATCGGTTCTTTTGGGTCTCCGATATCGGCTGGATGATGGGGCCGTGGACACTCATTGGGAACCACGCCTTCGGCGGAACGGTCGTCATGTACGAGGGTGCGCCGGACCATCCCGATCCGGATCGCTTCTGGGAGCTGATAGACCGGCACGGCGTCACCCAGTTCGGCATCTCCCCGACCGCGATCCGAGCCCTTCGCAAACACGGAGATGAATGGGTGACGGGTCACGACCTCTCTTCGCTTCGAATCTTGGGATCAACCGGCGAACCGTGGGACCCGGAGTCGTGGCGCTGGTTTTACGACAGGATTGGCGGCGGCGACTGTCCCGTCATCAACATCTCTGGCGGCACGGAGATCTGTGGCTGCTTCCTGATGCCGATGCCGAACCAGCCGCTGAAACCGTGTACGCTCGGTGGTCCAGGGCTCGGGATGGATATCGACATCGTTGATGAGGATGGCCAGTCAGTTCGAGAGGAGAACGAGCGGGGCTATCTCGTCGCGCGCGACTCCTGTCCGCCGATGACCAAATCGCTCTGGTCGGGCGACGAACGCTACCTCGAAGAGTACTGGTCGACGTGGCCCGACCTGTGGGACCACGGCGATTTCGCCCAGAAGGACGCGGACGGCTTCTGGTTCCTCCACGGCCGCGCCGACGACGCCCTGAACGTCGCCGGACGGAAGGTCGGGCCGGCGGAGATAGAGGGCGTCCTCATCGATCACGACGCCGTCAACCAAGCCGCCGCCGTCGGCGTCCCGGACGACACGACGGGTACCGCGGTCGTCGCGTACGTCGTGCTCGAACCGGGCGTCGAGCCGAGCGACGACCTCCAAGAAACGCTCCGGGCGCTAGTCGGCGACGAACACGGGAAGCCGTTTCGGCCACGCGAGTTGCTGTTTGTCGACGCCTTCCCAAAGACGCAGTCGGGAAAGATCATTCGGCGTGCGATCGGGTCCGTGTACCGCGGCGAGGATCCGGGTGACCTCTCGTCGATGGAAAATCCCGAGGCGTTGGAGGGACTTCGAAACGCCCGGTGAGAGACCAGTCGGGGGAGACGACACGCCGGACCGCTCAGTTCGACGCCGGCGGGTCCGGGATTGCGGCAACGAGCGCGTCGTAGTCGGGCTCCTGTCCGGGGTTCTCAGCCAGCCACCGGTACACGACGGTTCCGTCCTCGTCGATCACGAACACCGCACGTTGTGCGACGACCTCGACGCCGTAGCGCTCGAACGCCTCGACGACATCGTATGCCTCGATCCCGTGGTGGTCCGGGTCCGCGACGAGAGGGAAGGGGAGATCGTACTCCTCGCGGTACGCGCGGAGGGCGTGTGGCAGATCCGTGCTCACGCCGAAGACGGTCGTGTACTCGCCGAACTCGTCGATCCCGTCACGGAGCGCGCGCATCTCGTCGGTACAGGTGCCCGAGAAGGCTGCCGGAAAGAACGCGAGTACGACCGGACCGTCGCCGAGGTGTTCCGTCAGCCGGAACGGGGCCATCTCGCTGGTCACGAGCGAAGCGGTAAACTCGGGTGCGTCGTCGCCTACATCGACCATACAATCTGAACGCTCCGGGGACGTATATATCAGGAGGTCGAGCCGGTGGGGTCTGAACCTGTGACCACCGGTGTATCCGATGGGCGTCGCGGTCGCGATCGAGGCGCGTCGACCTCGGTGATCGGGCGGGTATCCATGGTACGGATCGGGTGGCTGTAGATGACGCGTCTATCTCCGGAAATAACCCGTTAACCGGTTTCGGGACCGACATCTCGATGGGGTAAGTCGTCCAAAAAGACTATAATCGCCACAGGGCTACCCCAGTGTAGAGATGGTTAGTATGATACCACTGTTTGGCGGCATCCCGGTGGGGCCGGAGCTCCTCATCATTGTGCTCGTACTGGTCCTTCTGTTCGGAGCGAACAAGATCCCGAAGCTCGCGCGGTCTACTGGGCAGGCGATGGGTGAGTTCAAGAAGGGCCGCGAGGAAATCGAGGACGAATTAAAAGAGATGGACGACGAGGATTCAGAGATCTCGACCGACTCGTCGCTCGACGACGACGAGGACGAGCTCGAAACTGAAACCGACAAAGAGACAACCGCGTAATCGACCCCGCGATTCCGGCCCGCCGCCACATGATGTCTTTTCCGATCCGTACCGGGCGCGTGGCCTAGCGGACAGGGCGAGAGGTTCCTAACCTCTCGATCGCGGGTTCGAATCCCGCCGTGCCCGCTGTGTTCGACTCGCGAGCACGGCGTGTCCTCGTTTGGACCTCTCGTGAGAGTTCTGTTGTCCCACTTCGCTCTTTGCGTGACGACAAACGACCGAAGGCCCGGTGCTGTTCCGGCTATAGTCCGAGTTCGCGGCCGAGCACGACGTGCTGGATCTCACTTGTTCCCTCGCCGATCTCCATAAGCTTCGCGTCGCGGTAGAAGCGCTGTGGCGCGAAGTCGGTTGTGTAGCCGTACCCGCCCAGGGTTTGAACGGCTTCCTCAGCCACCTCACGGGCTGCCTCACTGGCATCGAGCTTGGCGAGTGCGGACTCGCAGGTGACGGATTTGCCGGCGTCGTACGTAGCGGCCGCCTTATGCGTGAGCAGGCGTGCGCGCTCCGTCTGCCGATGCATGTGGACGACCTTGTCGCGGATCGCGTCGAATTTGGCGATTGGCTTACCGAACTGTTCGCGTTCGCCGGCGTACTCCTTGGCGGCCTCGTACGCGCCCTGCGCGAGGCCCGTCGACAACGCGGCGATCGATATCCGTCCGCCGTCGAGCGTCTTCATCGTCTGTGTCCATCCCTCTCCCTCCTCGCCGAGCAATCGGTCGGTCGGAAGGCGCACGTCGTCAAGCTGGATCTCACAGGTCGGCGACGAGTTGAGTCCCATCTTGTCCCAGACGGTGGTGACCGCGAAGCCGTCGTCGTTCTCTGGATCGACGATGAACGTCGAGATCCCGTCGTATCCGGCATCGGGATCGGTGACCGCCTTCACGAGTACCGAGTTCGCGACGTTCGCGTTCGTGATAAACTGTTTCGTACCGTTTAACACGTACTCGTCGGTCTCAGCGTCGTACTCGGCGGTTGTGTCCATATTTGAGGCGTCCGACCCGCTCCCCGGCTCGGTCAGCGCCCACGCGCCAATCTCGCCGCCGGCGGCCAGCGGACGGAGCCACTGTTCTTTCTGTTCTGGCGTGCCGAACAGCTCGATCGGCTTTGCGCCGAGGGAGGTGTGTGCCGCGTACGAGAGGCCGATCCCACCGGAGACACGGCCGAGTTCCTCGGTGACGAGGGCGTACATGAGCTGGTCGCCGCCGAGCCCACCGTACTCCTCCGAAATCGGAACGCCCATCATGTCGAGATCGTTCAGGTCGGCGAACACCTCGTCGGGAAATCGGTGTTCGTCCTCGATCTCTTGGGCGATTGGCCGGATCTCCTCCTCGCAGAACTCCCGAACGGTGTCCCGTATCATCCGGTGTTCCGCGGGCAGCTCGAAGTCCATAGGCAATCCTTGCGGCGACCGAGTATAAACCATGCGAACGATCGTAACAGATTTCGACGGATCCGTTTATCCGGTGCCGACTCGTTACCTCAGAGTATGGAGCTCCGCCGACTCGTCCGAGGCAGCGTTGGGTGGGGTGAGTTAGAGTCTGTCGTCCGCGAGCTGGCAGAGCGATACGACCGTGAGACGGTGCGAGTCGAGTTTCTCGACGCCGACAACTGGCTGTCGACGCCGATGGTAATAGACGACGACCTGTTTGTCAAGGTGATCACGAAACAGAACACCCTCGTCCACACGCTGTTCACGACCGGACGAAACCTCGGCGCGTTTTCCGCTGGTACGGAGGGGTTTTTCGAGCGCTATGAGACCCCCTATGAGATGGCCAATCACGAACTGGAGGCGACCCAGAGGGTCCGAGAGATCGGTGTCAACGCGCCGGAGCCGATAGAGGCACTGGCGGTCGGCGACCTCGGTGTCGTCGTGTTGGAGTACCTTCCTGACTTCCAGACCCTCGACGAGGTCGACCACGAGCGCGAACGCGAACTCGCCCCGAAGCTGTTCGGAACTCTTCGGCAGATTCACGACGCCGGACTCGCCCACGGAGATCTCCGCGCCGAGAACGTGTTGGTACTCAATGACGAGTTGTACGTGATCGACGCGACGAACGTGAGTGAGGTTGGTCGAGAGGACGCCCGCTCGTACGACCTCGCGAGCGCGCTCGCAGCACTGGAGCCGCTGGTGGGTGCTCCTCTCGCGGTCGAGGCAGCGTTGACGAGCTACGATTCCACGGAGCTGCTCGCGGCCGGCCGATTCCTCGATTTCGTCGCGATCCGCCCCGATCACGACTTCGACGCCGTGGAGCTGAAAGGCGAACTCGAGAAGCGGGCGAGCGCCGATACGGTGGGCTCGACCGAATCCACTCCCGACGAAGTCCAGTAGCGACTGCCGCCGAAGACGGGTGACTTTTTCACCGCCCCGCAAGAATTGCGGCCATGGCACGACCGTACCAACACTACATCAACGGTGAGTGGGTCTCCGGTGACGGCGACGAGACGTTCGAAAGCGAGAACCCGGCGACTGGGGAGTCGCTCGGTGAGTTCCATCGCGGGACGCCCGCCGACGTCGACCGCGCGGTCGACGCCGCGGATGAGGCGTTCGAGGAGTGGCGCGAACTCTCTCGAATCCAGCGTGCGGAGTACCTCTGGGAGGTCTACCACGAACTCCGTGACCGAACCGACGAACTCGGACGAGTCGTCTCAAAGGAGTGTGGAAAGGAAATAAGCGAGGGGAAAGCCGACGTGGTCGAGGCCGCACACATGGTCGAGTGGGCTGCCGGCGACGCCCGCCATCCGAAGGGTGACATCGTTCCGTCCGAGATCCCCTCGAAGGACGCGTACATGCGCCGGAAGCCGCGCGGCGTCACCGGCTGTATCACGCCGTGGAACTTCCCGGTTGCTATCCCGTACTGGCACATGGCTATCGCGCTGGTCGAGGGCAACACCGTCGTGTTCA
>CAYRWH010000091.1:0-6781 GCA_964427935.1 uncultured Halobellus sp.
GTCCCCGCGTTCCTCGTCTCCGGCGACCTGGCTGACCGTCTCCCCCACGTTCCGTACATCCTCGGGATCGTCACCGCGTTCGTCGGCAGCATCGTCCTCGCGGTGTACGCCTCCGGACTCGTCGCAGTCGGTATCGCCAGCCTCCTCGTCGGCTTCACGATTCACATGCTGTTTCCGGCCGGTGACACCTACCTGCTCGACTCGCTGCCCGACGGGACTCGTGCGTCCGCGTACGCCGTCTTCTCCGCGGGAATGATGACGACACAGGCCGCGGGCTCGTGGGTCGTCGGGGAGGCGATAGAGGCCGGCTTCGGGTACGACGCCGTCTTCTTGTCACTTGCGGGTGGTCTCGGCGCTCTCGTGGTCGTCTACGCCGTCTTGAATTCGCTCGGGCGGGTTCCGGGCGGGGCGGCGCACCCCTGACCAGCTTCGGGTCCTCGGGCACGGGTTGTCTCCACTCGGAGTCACACATCCCCCCGGTATCGTGCGTATTTAGGGGCTCGTCCACCTGTGATCGGGTGATGGAGTACGTACAGGAGCGCGTCACGACGCTTCACGCGCTCACGGACCACCGGCCCTCCGCGCCGACCGGTCGCACCGCGGTCGTGGTGCCGATGACAGAACGAGAGTACGGCACCCTCGCGGCCGAGAACGTCCTCACCGCCCTCGAAACCGTCGATCCGGCGCGGGTTATCGTTCCGCTCCGCGCCAGCCCTGACCGCGCCGGCCCCTTCGCGAACTGGCTCGACGGGTTCGACCTCGACGTGGAGACGCTGTGGTGTGACGGCCCGCAGCTCTCCGCGCTGCTCGGGGACCGCGGCGTCAACGGCAGTCGCGGAAAGGGACGAGACGTGTGGCTCGCGCTTGGACGGGCGCTGACGGAGGAGTTCGTCGTCGTTCACGACGCCGATACCAAGACGTACTCGCCCGCGTTCGTGAACCGACTGCTGTTCCCGATCGCCCACGGCCACGAGTTCTCGAAGGGGTACTACGCCCGCGTCGAGGACGGCGCGCTGTACGGGCGGCTGTTCCGCCTGTTCTTCCGTCCGCTCGTCCGCGCGCTCGACGACGCCCACGACGCAGCGGTACTGGAGTACTTGAACGCGTTCCGGTACGCGCTCGCGGGCGAGTTCGCGGCGACGACTGACCTCGTCGCGAAACTGCGCGTCCAGCGCGGCTGGGGACTGGAGGTCGGCACGCTCGGTGAGGCGTTCACCCATGCTGGCTTCGAGGGGAGCGCACAGGTCGATCTCGGTCGGTACGAACACGACCATCGCTCCGTCGACGGACCGACCGGGCTCGCCGACATGAGCCGTGCGGTCGGCGCAGCGACGCTCCGTGCGGTGGCCGACGCTGGCGTCGACGTTGACTACGACACGCTCCCCGCCCGCTACCGCGAGGTTGCCGATCAAATGACCCGGCAATACGCGACCGATGCGGCGTTCAACGGACTCGACTACGACCGCGCCGCCGAGCGCGACCAGATCGCGACCTACGCGGCGGCCATCGAACAGCCGACCCCCGACACTCGGCTCCCAGCATGGAATGACGCGCCACTCACGCCCGAGGAAGTCGCCGACGCGGCCCGTGCGGACCTGGAAGCGGTTGCGGATGGAGGCGGAGCGGATGGAGCCGTCGCCGATCCGGTCGAGGGGGACGACTCGTGACCGACGGAGCCGGAGACGCCCCAAGCGTCGCCGCTCGCGACGACCTCGCCGGCGTGGTCGACCTGTTCGGCTCGCTCACCCGGGCGGAGCTGTCCCGGGCGCTCTCGGAGCTGGCGTTCAAACGACGAACCGAGGTCGACGAGGACGCCATCGCGGCGGCGATAGACCTCGCGATCGCGGAGTACGCAATCGTCCCCGCACCGCGGTCGGCGGTGTCGGTCGACGAGGACTCGGGTGACGGGGGGTCTGTTGACGAGAGTCCTGTTGGCGAGGGGTCGGGAGAGGAAGGGCCAAGGTTCCTCGCGGTCGGCCCGGCGGCGTTCCCCTCTCTCCCGGACGGGGCCGAGGACCTACCACACATCCTCGACGTGCCGGATCGGGCGGTCGACCGGGAGACCCTATCGAGCGCAGTCCTCGATCGGCTCTCTGAGGACGCGGTCGCCGCCATCGAGGCGAACGATACGGACCGGCTCGCGGTGCTCGCGGACGTGACCTACGACATTGAGGTGTGGGCCCCCGTCGACGCGGGGCCGATCCGGGACCGAATCGTTGCCGAACTCGACGAGTGAGACGAGTTCACTCGTCGCTCGGTCACGTCGTCACCTTCTCCAATGCCGCCCGGTAGTGATAGTCGGAGCCGTCGCCGCGGACCACGTCGGCGACCGTCCAGCCGGTGCCGACGGCGGCCTCGTGGAGCCGGTCGGGGCTGAACAGCCGGAGCTGAAGGATCGGGTTGCGCTCACCCTCGTACTCGAAGACCATCACGCGGTGTGCGAGACCGGGCGTCGGGTCGTCCCGATACCCGATCAGCTCCGCGGTGTCAGGGTGGTCGGGGTCGTAACAGTCGACAACGGCGGTTCCGTCGGGTCGGGTGACGTACGCCAGATCGTCGAGGAACGCGGAGAGCCCGCGCATCGACCCGGCGAGTCCGAGTTGGGTGCCGTTCGACAGCGCGGAGCCGAACCGGTCCCGATCGAACGTCTCGCGTAGCTCAAACATGTCACCCTCCCGCGCGTCCTTGACGCCGCGGTCGCGCATTGTCTCGACGAGCGCTGAACTGGGCTCGATGGCGACCGTCTCGAACCGTTCCTGAAAGTACAGGGCGTGGCGTCCGGTTCCTGCCCCGAGGTCCACAAGCGGTCCTTGGAGATGTGATGCTAACCAGTCGTTCGTTCCAGTATTGGGATCGAACGGGGTGAAATAGAAGGACTCGATCGGGTGTTCCACGGACGCCTCGCCGTCGGAGTGATAGAGCGGCTCTGTCCGCTCGTCGTGGTAGTGGTCGCGGATCGCCCGGCCGAACGCGTCGGTCATATCGGCTCTACCGGGAGACATCACAAAAATCCCCTTCGAGGGTCGGTACCGCAATACAATCCCCGACCGACCTCGACACCCGTCACGCGTCGGCGGCGTTATCACGACGGGCCGGTTGTGGGCGGGTATGGAGTACGATGTCGTGATCGTCGGCGGCGGAGTCGCGGGGCTGTCGGCGGCTACGTTCACTGCGAGAGCCGAGTTGGAAACGCTCGTTCTCGACGCTGGCGGGTCGCTGATACGCCGAAACGCACATCTGGAGAACGTTCCTGGCTTCCCGTCGGGCGTCAACTCACGGCAGTTCTTGGAGCTGCTGGCCGAACAAGCGGAAAACGCGGGTGCGGAGCGCAGAGAGGGCAGCGTGAGCACGGTCGAGCGAACGAACACGACGCGCGACGACGGTCCAGACGGCGAGAACGACGCGGACAGCGAGAGCGACGCGAACGACCGACGCTTCCGGATCCGGACGACCGACGACGACCGCATCACTGCTGCGTACGTCATCGCTGCCACGAAAAACGAGACGGCGTATCTCGACGGGATCGACGGGGTCGGCCTGATCGATCGCGGAAAGGCGTTCGTCGACACAGACGAGCGCGGCCGTACCGGCGTCGACGGACTATACGCGGCCGGACGCTTGGCGGAGAAGCCGCATCAGGCCGCGGTGTGTGCGGGCCACGGCGCGGAGGTGGCGGTCACGCTGTTGGAGGACGACGACCGACCGTTCTATCACGACTGGGTCGCACCGGAAGGGTACTTCACCGATCGCGGGCGGGAGGTCCCTCCGGGCTGTGAGGAGATCGACGACCCAGAGCGACGACGACGCGAGGCTGATTCGCTTAAAACGATGCGTGAGCGGTTTTCCGAGCCGCATCCGGGGGATCAACCCACACACCCGAGTTTGCGCGAGGAGTGATCGAGCGGTCGGGAGAAGCGAGTCGGTACCGATCTAGACGACCTGTGAGAACCCGCCGTTGATCCGTCGTCGCTACCCTTCGAACCCCTGTGTCGCCAGCGCGTCCTCCAAGGCCGCGAGCAGGTACTCGACGTTTTTCGGGCGTGCGGAGTGGCCCATACAGCCGATCCGCCACACGTCGCCGGCGAGGTCACCGAGGCCGGAGGCGATCTCGAGGTCGTACTCGGCGAGCAGGTGGTCGATGACGGCGCTGTCGTCGACGCCCTCCGGTACGCGAACCGCGTTGAGACTGGGGAGCCAGTACGCGTCGGGGGCGTTCATTTCCAGCCCGAGTTCGCGAACGCCGGTTTTCAGGTCCTCAGCGACGCGTCGATGTCTGTCCCACCGCTCCTCGATTCCCTCTTCGGCGACGAGCCGGAGGGCTTCTCGGAGCGCGTACACGTTCGTGATCGGGGCGGTGTGGTGATACGAGCGGTCATCGCCCCAGTACCCCTCTAAAAGCGAGAGGTCGAGGTACCACGACCGGGGGTCGCTCTCACGGTCGAGCACCTTGTCCATCGCCCGATCCGAGAGCGTGAGGGGGCTCGCGCCGGGTGGACAGGAGAGACACTTCTGTGGCCCCGAGTAGGCGGCGTCGATGTCCCACTCGTCGACACGGAACTCCACGCCGCCGAGTGAGGTGACCGAGTCGGCGATGACGTACGCGTCGTGGTCGTGTGCGATCCCGGTCAACTCGGGCACGTCCGGCTGGAGGACACCGGTCGAGGTCTCGGCGTGGACGAACCCGAACACGTCCGGCTGGTGTTCGTCGAAGGCGCGCTCGACATCGACCGGGTCGAGGGGCTCACCCCACGGCGCGTCGACCGTGACGACATCGCCGCCGGCGCGCTCGGCCATCGAGGCCATCCGCCCGCCGAAATAGCCGTTCGTCGGGACCAAGGCGGTGTCGCCGGGTTCGACGAGGTTGCCGATGGCGGACTCCATCGCCGCGGACCCGGTTCCGGACACCGGGATCGTCCATCGATTGTCGGTTCGGAAGGTGTACCGCAACAGCTCCTGTACCTCGTCCATAATCTCGACGAACGAGGGATCGAGGTGACCGACGAGCGGTGTACTCATCGCGCGCAGCACGCGTGGATGGACATCGCTCGGGCCGGGGCCCATAAGGGTACGATCGGGCGGCGTCAGTTCGCCGACATCCGGCGGTTGCTCCCGCGCGGACACTCCGGTTAGACGGTCAGCCATACCGATCGGTCACGAGGGTAGCATAAAAAACACGACGGACCGACTGTCCTGAATCCGACGCTTCGCGGTTCACCTCATCCACCGATATGAAGTACCTTGCCGTACTACGCTTGGCAATGACCGAGGTTCCGTCCGTGTTAGGTTCGGATGATTTTGAGACCATCCTCAATCGGATGGGAGATGGGTTCTTTGCCGTCGACACCGAGTGGCGCCTTATTTACGCAAATGATCGCGGTCGCGAGATACTCCGTGCGGCGATGGCCGACGAGGTACTCGACTCTGTAGACGACATTGAGGGACTCCACTTCTGGGACTCGATCCCTGACGCGGTCGACACGGAGTTCTACGACCGATATCACGACGCGATGGAGACACAAGAGGACGTGTCGTTCGATGCGTACTACCCGCCGCTGCGGACGTGGTTCGACGTGCGTGCGTTCCCATCAGACAGCGGACTTTCCGTGTACCTCCGAGACATTACGGAGGAGCGACGGCTACAGCGCCAGCGACAGGAGAGTCTACGAGCTATTCAACGACTGTACTCGGTGTCATCGGACCGGGAGCTGTCGTTCGACGGAAAGGTCGATGCCCTCCTCGAACTGGGTCGCGAGTACCTAGGCCTTCCGAACGGGTTTCTCACCCGTATCGATGGTAAGACACAGTATGTCGAGCGATCCCGATCAGACCACGAAGAGCTCCAGACGGGAGAGAGCTGTCCACTCGATGAAGCGTACTGTAAGCGGACGATAGAGATGACAGATCTGTTGACAGTCGTAAACGCAGTCGAAGAGGGGTGGGGAGGGGACGCAGCCCACGACCGGTTCGGGCTCGGGACGTACATCGGCGGTCGGATCGAAGTCGACGGGGATCTGTACGGAACGCTGTGTTTCGCGGACATCGACCCACGTGAGGATCCGTTTACCGACACACAGCGAACGTTCGTCGAACTGTTGACGCGCTGGGTCAGCTACGAACTGGAGCGACAGCGCGCACAGTCACGGATCGAACGTGAGCGAGACCGTCTCGACGAGTTCGCGAGCGTGGTAAGCCACGACCTGCGGAACCCACTGAACACGGCGATGGGCCGGATGGGCCTGCTCGCCGACGAGTGCGACAGCGAGCATCTTCAGCCCATACAACGATCGCTTTCGCGAATGGAGTCGCTCATCGAGGACCTCCTCGTACTCGCCCGTAACGGTGTCCGCGTCGAAGAAAAGGTTACCGTCGACCTCGCGACTGTCGTGAACGACGCGTGGATGACAACGGAGCGGGCGAACGCGACGATCGAGGTCGATGTCGACGGATTTCGAATCGCCGCGGACGAGTCTCGACTCCGTCAGCTCTTCGAGAACCTGTTTCGAAACGCCGCCGAACACGGGGGTAAGTCGGTTACTGTACGGGTTGGGAGACTCACCGACAGGAGCGGATTTTACGTCGAAGACGATGGCCCAGGAATCCCGGAACCCGATCGGAAACAGGTGTTCGAAACCGGCTACACAACCTCGACCGACGGAACCGGGTTCGGACTCAGCATCGTTTCCGAGATCGCCGCGGCCCACGAGTGGGAGATCTCCGTGACCGATGGGAGCGAGGGCGGAGCCCGGTTCGAGATTACGGGCGTCGAAGCGCGGTGAGACGC
>CAYRWH010000092.1:0-6682 GCA_964427935.1 uncultured Halobellus sp.
TCCGCGCCGGCTGCAAGAGAATCTTCGATTCACGCTGTAGTCGCTGGCGGCTGTCGCCGCCCGCGACGAGGTTGGGGAGGCGTGAGGTGCGGTTGCTGTACGGGGCGGGATTCAAAGGGGCAGCCGTGCGGGCGGCGTAGGCGACGTAAGCACCACAACGAGGGAGCTTGCGACCGAGTGAGGCGCGCAGCGAGCGTACGCCGCCCGCACGGCTGGGGCTTTGGAGGTCTTCACCGTCGATCGGTAGCCGCTGAGTTATAAGCGAATCATCCAGGATCTGGAAGCATCCAGTACCCCATCAACCACTTATAAACAGCCGCCAGCAACACCACTAATCCACTTATAAACAACTACTCCAACGTATTGCGAGACTCACTCCCGTAATCACTCACCACCAAGCCTTACCCACAGCTATTTCGGGCGACGATCTGTCCGGAGAGCAGAGACGCAACCGGAGCCGACTATGTATAAACGAGTCCCACGGTCTCGTCTCCCGCTCACGACACGATATCCACGTCGTACCCCTCCGCTTCGAGCTCCTCGACGATGCCGGCGGCGTGTTCGGCGTCGTCGGTTTCGAGCTCGAGTTCGAGCTCGGCCGCGTTGACGGCGACATCGCGGGAGGTCCGGTCGTGGTGAACCGCGTACACGTTCGCGCCGGTCCGGGCGACGATACTGGAGACGCGCTCCAGTTCGCCCGGGCGGTCTTTTAAATCGATCGTGATCTTGAGATACCGGCCCATCTGGACGAGCCCGCGGCGGACCACGGTGCCGAGCCGGTTGAGATCGATGTTGCCGCCACAGAGCGCGGCGACGATCGTTTCGTCGTCTTCGTAGTCGAACGCCTCCGAGAGGACCGCGGCGAGCGCAACCGCGCCCGCGCCCTCGACAAGCGTTTTCGAGCGCTCTAACAGGAGCGTGAGCGCGAGTGCGATCTCACGATCGTCGACGACGACCGCCTCGTCGACGTACTCACGCATGATCTCGAACGGCTTCTCGCCGACCGATCGGGTAGCGATCCCGTCGGCGATCGTGTCGACGCTGTCGATCTCCCGTCGTTCACCCGCCGCTAACGACTGGGGAGCGCTCGCCGCACCCTCGGCCTGGACGCCCACAACGCGGACATCGTCGAGCTGCTCTTTGATCGCGACGGCAACCCCCGAGATCAGCCCGCCGCCGCCGATCGGAACGACGACGGTGTCGAGGTCGGGACAGTCCTCGGCTATCTCCAGTCCGAGCGTTCCCTGCCCGGCCATCACGGCGGGATCGTCGAACGCGTGGACGTAGGTGAGCCCGTGTTCGCGTTCGAGTTCGTGCGCGTACGCCTGCGCCTCCTCGTAATCGACGCCTTCGAGTCGCACGTTCGCGCCGTATCCGCGGGTCGCCTTCACCTTCGAGACGGGCGCAAATTTCGGCATGACGACGGTCGCGTCGACGCCGGCACGCTCGGCCGCGAGGGCGACCCCCTGCGCGTGATTGCCCGCGCTGGCGGTGACGACGCCGGCCTCGCGTGCCGCCGCCGGGAGCGTGCCGATTCGGTTGGCCGCACCACGGATCTTGAACGCGCCGGTGCGCTGGAAGTTCTCGAGTTTGAGGTGGACGTTCGCGCCGGTCATCTCCGAGAACGTCCGCGACCGCTCCAGCGGCGTGTGGCGAGCAACCGCGTCGACCCGCTCTCGGGCGTCACGGATCGCAGATAGCGTCACCATACCCCGTTCTGGCAGGGCCGGCGGCTAATCGGTTCCGGTCGGCGGTAGTGAAAGGAATGGGGGAATGCACGCGTGTGACGTGCGAGTAAACCAAGCCCTGCCTGATATAAAAAGGCCCGGCAGGCGGAGTGAAAGTGAAACCGAAAGACGTGACGGGGATCGACCCCGCGTCATCGGCACGTCAGACGGCTCGCAATCCACCCTGCGGTACGGCTCGTTAGAGCGATCACGACTCGTCGGGACGATCGCAACTTGCCGAGACGATCACGACTCGTCAAGTCGAACCGTTATCTCGGCGGTCGAGAGATAGCGTGTGACTCGCTCGGCGAACGGTTCCGCTCCCGGCCACGTCGCGTCCGCGTTGAGTCGGGTCGGGTCTCCCACGTACAGCGCCGCCTCCGCCGGGTATCCGTCCGGCGCGTCGAGCGGGACGGTCACGCGGACGTACAGGTCGTCGTCGACGCGTTCGTACTCGTCGAGGGAGTCCGTCTCATCAGTTCGGAGGAGGCGACCGGCGGTCTCCCCGCCCGGCGCGAGCGTTGGATACTCGCCCTCGACGAGTCGGAGTCCCGTCAGCGTCGCGGAGCCGACGAAGACGAACGAGTCGAGCAGGTCGCGCACCTGCTCTGGTTCGGTGAGTGTCCCGTACACGAAAACGTCCATAGCCCGGGTGGGTCGGTCTCGCGTTTCAATCTTCGGGCGGAAGGCGGCAGAGCGACTGGAGCCGCCTATCGTCCGGGCTCCGGCGGGGCCGGCCGCCTCCGACATCTAAAAACCGGTGCCGACCGTCGGCGGTGACGCATGGATTTCCCGCGGCTCCGGCGCGTCTGGAAACGCGTGTTCTCGCTCGCGTGGCCGGTGATGGCCGAACAGACGTTCCGCACCGCGATGCGGACGACAGACATCATCGTCACCGCGCTGTTCTCGCCGGCGGCCGTCGTCGCCATCGGGCTCGCAGACCTGTACGCCCGGTTTCCGCTGCGGATCGGGTTGGGGCTCGGCGGCGGCGCGATCGCGCTCTCCTCACAGGACACCGGCGCGGGCGCGACCGACACCCGCGACGAGGCCGTCACACAGGCGATCCTAATCGGCGCGCTCGCTGGGATCCCGTTCGTCCTCTTCGGCCTCTTTTTAGGCGAGGCCGCGATCGACGTGTTCGGAACGCTCGTCGGGCAAGAGACCCCCTCGGAGGTCGTCGCGCTCGGCTCCGTCTATCTCGCCATCGTCTTCGCGACGGCCCCCGCGAGACACGTCGCGCTCGTCGGCGCGCGAGCGCTCCAGGGAACCGGAGACACCCGAACGCCGATGTACGTCAACATCGTCGCCAACACGCTCAATATCACCGGATCGGTCGTGTTGGGGCTGGGACTGTTCGGCTTTCCGCGGCTGGAGATCGTCGGGGTCGGGCTGGCGACCGCCGCCGCCAACGTCCTCACCGCCGGCCTGCTGTGTGCGGCCATCTGGGGGTCGTGGACCGACGCGAACTTCGCCCGACCACGGGATCTCACAATCGCCCGCCAGCTCCTGCGGGTGAGCGCCCCGCGAGTGGTCGAGGGATTCGGCTCGGAGGCCGCGGAGTTCCCGTTTAACGCCCTGCTGTTGGGATTCGGCGAGGCGGTCAACGCCGGGTTCCAGATCGGGCGGCGCGTCTACCAGCAGGTCACCGGACCGCTCTCGCGCGGATACAACGTCGCCGCCTCGGTGCTCGTCGGACAGGCGCTGGGCGCGGGCGACCCCGCAGAGGCACGATACAACGGCTGGGCGGTGGCAGGACTCGGCGTGCTCACGGTCGGCACGATCGGTCTCGCGCTTGTCGTCCTCGCTCCCGAGGTTGTCCGCCTGTTCACCGACGACCCGGAGACCGCGAGCTACGCCGTTGATTTCGCCCGAGTGTACGGCCTCGCGGGGGCCGCGCTCGTCTGCTTCTCGGCGCTGTCGGGCTCGTTACAGGGCGCAAGTGAGACCCGAATCCCACTCATCGCGCGGGTCTCTGGGATGTTTGGACTGTTCTTGGGACTCTCGTGGCTGTTGAGCCGGACGCTGGCGTTCGGCCCCGAAGGGGCGTACATCGGGGTGTTCCTCGCGTACTGCTGGATGGCGCTCGTCGTCGCTGTCGGCTTCAGGTACACCGGCTGGGCGCCTCGCGCCGCAGAGATGATGGCCGAGCGCGGGAGTGCCGAAGACGCAGAGAGCATCGCCTCGGAGACGAGCGAGGACTGATCGATTCGACACTTGTGAGAGGGCAAGCGGTGGTGTCGAAGAAACCAGATGCTAGCGGGAACCGGAGCGGACTGAAAAAGGCGATGCGTGCCGTTCAGGTCGCGCGGCGTTCCTTCGCCTTCGGTCGGAGCTTCTTGTAGCCGCACTTACGGCAGCTGTCGGCGTCAGGAGCGTTGCGGGCGTTACAGCGCATACAGATCGCGCGGTCGAGGTTGCGGCGTTCCGCGGCGTCGAACTTAGCCATACCACTAGTGAACGTTCGGGTGCTGTAAAAGGTTGCGAGACGTGGCGGTAGAGCACGGTCGGACCCTCCCACCAGCGGATCGGACGGCGGTCGGGCCGGCGCGGCGGTTAGGCCGTCTGGTAGGTCACAGCGGGTGAGTCGAACCGGTTACGCGCCGGCTTCGGAGATGGCCGCCGTGATGTCCTCCTTCTGAGTGACGCCGACGAACCGGTCGACGACGCCGTCGTCGTTCTCGACGATCAGCGTCGGCAGCGACCGGACCTGGTACTGGTTGGCGACGTCCTGCTCCTCGTCGACATCGACCTTCTGTAGCTCGAAGGCGTCGCCGAGCTCCTCCTGAACGTCTTCCAGGATCGGGTCCTGCGTTTTACACGGGCCGCACCAATCGGCGTAGAAGTCCAGCAGTCGAACAGTCATGGTTCGACGACGACTAGCAGGGGCTCGCCGATAAGGGTTTCTCACCCGGCGACGTACGACGGAACCCCTCTGAATCCGGCCTACGGAGTCGAAACGCTTACGACTGACGACGCGGAATATCAGGGTATGAGCAGCGGAAGCAACTCCGGCGGACTGATGTCCAGTGCGGGGCTGGTTCGGTACTTCGACGCACAGGACCGGAACGCGATAACGATGAACCCGAAGACCGTCCTCGCCTTCTGTGTCCTCTTCGGCGTCTTCATTCAGATCCTCTCGCTGACCGTCGCGTGAAATAGTCGGTCGACCGCACCAGATCGGAAACCGGGAGCGATCGGAAACCGGGAGCGCGCCCTTTTTGCGCGTCGCACCCGGATTAGGCGTATGTACGCAGGCGTCATCGCCGTCCAGGGGGACGTGGCTGAACACGCCACCGCCATCGAGAACGCCGCAGCCGCACACGACGAACCCGCCGAGGTCGTCAAAGTGAGGGAGTCGGGGGTCGTCCCTGACTGCGACGTGCTCCTCATGCCGGGCGGAGAGTCGACGACTATCTCGCGGCTGATCCACCAGGAGGGAATCGCAGACGAGATCCGGGACCACGTCGCGGCTGGGAAGCCAATTCTCGCCACCTGTGCCGGACTGATCGTCTGTTCGCACGACGCCAAGGACGACAGAGTCGACACCCTCGATATCGTCGACGTTACCGTCGACCGCAACGCGTTCGGCCGACAGAAGGACTCCTTCGAGGCGCGAGTTCCGGTTGCGGGACTCGATGAGCCCTTCCACGCCGTCTTCATCCGTGCGCCCGCCATCGACGATGTCGGCGAAGGCGTCGAGACGCTCGCGACCGTCGACGGGCGGCCGGTCGCAGTGCGTGACGGGCCAGTCGTCGCGACCGCGTTCCACCCGGAACTCACTGACGATCCGCGGCTCCACGACCTCGCTTTTTTCCCCGACAGCGAGGTGGTCGCGTGAGCGACCTCGACGAGACCGACGGGAACGTGCCCGACAATGCCCGGACCGTCCCGGACGAGGCCGTCCTCGACGAGCTGTTTGCGACCATCGAGTCGCGCAAGGAAGAACTGCCCGAGGACTCCTACACCACCTCGCTTTTTACCCACGAGAAGGGCGAGAACGCGGTGTTAGAGAAGATCGGCGAAGAGACAACTGAGACGATCCTCGCGGCGAAAGACGACGACCTCGAGGAGCTGACCTACGAGAGCGCTGACCTCGTCTACCACCTGCTGGTGTTGCTCTCGATGAAAGATCTCGACGTAGATGACCTTCGGGCCGAGCTGCGCGACCGGTTCTAACGCTCGCGTTCGAGCTCTTTGTCGATGCCGTCGATGTCTTCGTTTTCCAACTCGCGGGCGATCCGCTGTTCGAACTCCTCCTCGCTGATCTGTCCCTCGATGTACTGCTGACGGAGACGGTCCTGCCGGTCCTGCGAGCCGCCTGCCGTCGATGACCCCGACGAGTACGAACTCGGGCCGGTGGAGATTCGGTCCGTTTCTGACCCGCTGCTGCCGAATATCCACGATCCTGCTTTATAAGCAGCGTAGACGATTCCAAGGAGGATAGCGAGCGAAATCAGCCCGGATATCACCGCCCACGCGAGGCTCAGCAGCGTCGAAACGATGGAGACGACGATGCTGACGGCGATCAGGATTCCGATCCCGATCGCGCCGTAGTAGAGGACCTTTTTGAGCGCCATGTCCCGAACTGACGGCTCCGACCGCAAATACCTTCTCCCCGACGCTTACGAGAAACGACCTCCCCGACGCTTACGAGAAACGACCGCTTTCGGGCGTGTCACGGACCATCACAGGATGGAAAGGTATACGACGCCGACCCGACCACACGTATATAAGCAGATGTCACAGGAGGGTTACGACCACACCGCGGTCGAGAGTCGGTGGCAGGAGGCGTGGGCGGACGCTTCCGTGTATCACACGCCGGACGACGTCGAGGACCCGACGTACGTCCTCGGGATGTATCCGTACCCGTCCGGGAAGCTCCACATGGGTCACGTCCGGAACTACACCATCACGGACGCGTACGCCCGCTACCGCCGGATGCGCGGCGACGACGT
>CAYRWH010000093.1:0-6664 GCA_964427935.1 uncultured Halobellus sp.
GTCTCGGCGTCCTGGCTGAAGAAGCCCTGTACGCCGTAGTCGGTGTCGCCCGTGATCGTTCCCCAGCCGATCATGTAGAACGGGATCTCGATCACGTCGGGGTCGACGCCGGCGGAGTTCGCGTCGGAGACGACGCCAAAGTCGACGATGTTCGCCTCACAGTTGACGTTGTCGAGCTGGTCGATCTGGTCGGCCGCGGTCTCGCCGACCGCGGCGTCGTTGAGATACCGCCCCTGCGGAACGGTGAGCTCGATCTCGATCCCGCCGTAGCCGCTGTCCTCGACGAGGCTCTCGGCCATTCCGATGTCCTGTTCGTAGGGTTCGATGTCGGAGTTGAACCCGTTGATGCCGGGCGCGACCGGCTGTCCGCGGGCCTCGCCGAAACCGCTGAGCACCGAGTCGACGATCCCTGCGTTGTCGACGGCGTAGTTCATCGCCTGCCGGAACTCCTGGCTGTCGAACGGCTCGACGGTGTTTTTCATCGGCAGGAAGATGTTCCGGAAGCTCGTCACGCGACGGATCTCGACATCGTCGGCGTTCTGTACCGTGCTGACGTCCTCGGGGAGGATGTTGATCGTCAGGTCGGTCTCGCCGGTTTCGAGCGAACTGACCCGGCCGCTGGACTCGCCGTCCGAATTAAAAACGACGCGCTCGAAGGGTGGCTCCTCGCCCCAGTAGTCGTCGAACCGCTCCAACACGACCTCCTCGCCGGAGGTGAACTCGACGACCTCGTAGGGGCCGGTTCCGTTGAAGTCCTCGGGGTCCGCACCGGAGACCGACTCACCCTCTTGATCGGCGTCGTGGTTCTCGATCGACCAGTCGCGGTTCATCGCACGGGCGTAGTTCCCAAACTCGAACTCGGCGAGACCAGGCGCGCCGCTGTAGTATATTTCCAGGGTCGTGTCATTCATCGCCTCGGCACCGGTGATCGAGCCGAGCCCGAACGCGCCGATGTCGCTGGCGACGCCGATGTCGTTGTCGACGGTCCGGTTGATCGTCCACGCGACGTCCTCGGCGGTCATGTCGTCGCCGTTGTGGAACACCACGTCGTCCCGGAGTTGGAGTTCGGTCACCCCGCCGCCGAGGATCTCCGTCTCCTCGACTACCCGCGGGAAGATACCGTCACCGGGCTCGAAGTCGAACAGCGGCTCGTAAATGTGGTCTAACACGTCGAAGTAGTCCCCGGTGATGTGATCGAGCGGGTCGATGGTGTCCGGGAACTGCGTCAACGTGATCGTGAGTTCGTCCGGCGCTTCCTCGCCGAGACACCCGGCGAGGCCGGCCATCGAAACGCCGGCGACGCCGGTAGCTTTCAGCACGTCCCGTCGACGAAGGTCGAATCCTGATCCTTGCGACATAGTTCCACCCTTACCCGTCAGTCATATATATTTATTGGTAGGGGATCGCCGTACTCCGGTGGGATCGTGGACGTACTCCGATCCGGTCGTCGGAAAAGAGTGACCCCCGGAACGGGATCGATCGTACAACAGAAGCGACCGTACGATGAGACCGACCGCACAACGGGAGCGACCGGTACGGGTCCCCGAGTTCTTGGCTACCGCTCCCGAACGACGACGAACTCGGCGAGATCCCGGAGGTACTCGATCGCCTCCGTCTCCGGCGGGTTCGCATCGTCGAGCGCTTCAAGCGCGAGCTCCGACTGTTCGCGAGCTCTGTCGTTGATTTCTTCGGGCGACAGCGATGTCACCTGTACGACCGACGGGCGATCCATCTCGGCGTCTTGGCCCGTCGGCTTCCCGAGGTCGTCGGCGTCGGCGGTAGCGTCCAACACGTCGTCACGCATCTGGAACGCGACGCCGACGCGCTCGGCGTACTCGCCGAACGATGCGACCGCGTCGGGGTCGGCGTCGCCCGCCACCGCGCCGAGCTCCGCAGCCGCACGGAACAGCGCGCCGGTTTTCCGCCGTGCCAGCTCCATGTACTCGGCCTCCGTCGTCGGGCGGTCCGCGAGTTCTGTCGCCTCGCCCTCGCCCAGTTCGACCATCGCCTCGGCGACAGTTCGCATTGCCCGATCGTCGGTCGAAAAGAGCGCGAACGCCTCGCCGAGGAGGCCGTCGCTCGTGACGATCGCCGGGCCGTAGCCGAACTCGGCCCACGCCGATGCCGTCCCTCGCCGGACCGCCGAACGGTCGATGATGTCGTCGATCACGAGGGAGGCGTTGTGGACGAACTCGATCCCGGCGGCGAAGTCGACGGCGTCCTCGGGCTCGCCGTCGAACGCCTCGCAGGCGAGAATCGTCACCGCCGGACGGACGCGCTTACCGCCTGCGAGGACCACGTGGCCGAGTTCGTCGGACAGCTCCTCCGGCTCAACCTCGTCGATGACCGTCTCGATCCGGTCTTCGACCAAGGCGACCCGGCGCTCCAGGTACTCCATCTACCGCTGAGAGGGTCCGCCCGCGCAAAGGCCTGACGGAACGCGGGCCGTCTTCGAGTCGAACTCCCTCACGTGAACCGGATCCCGAGATCGTGTAGTCCCTCGTTGTTACTCCCCACGTTGATCAAAAGCGGTGTGACCGCCTCGATTTCGGGTGCGTTGGCGACCCCTCCGGCGTCGAGCGCGCGAAGCCCGTCGATACCCTCCGCGATATCCGTCACGATTCCCTTGGCATCCTCGTCGTCGCCGATGACGAGCGTGTCGATCCCTAACTCCGCGTCGAGGTTCGCGAGACGAGCAGCCGCGAGGTTGTGGAACGCTCCGACGACGGCGACATCGTCCGGGGCGGCACCCGCCACGATCTGCGTCACCGACCCCGCGCCGGGTTTATGATAGTGGAACCCATCGTCGTCCCGTTTCATTCCGGTCGCCGGCGAGACGAGTATGTCTCCGTCGTCTAGGGCATCCGCCACCGCCTCGACGGTGTCGCCGACGTGGTACGGCGGGACCGCGAGCACGACGACGTCGGCCCGCTCTGCGGCAGCGACGTTCTCGAACCCCGTTACCTCGCGGTCGAGGCCGCGGCTGTCGAGTTCCGTGGTGTACTCTTCTGCCTTCGTCTCCGCCTTCTCGGTGTCACGTGACCCGATCAGGATATCGTGGCGAGTGTCGGCTGCGAGCCGGAGCGCGAGCCCCTCGCCGATGTCGCCGGTGCCGCCGAGTATCGCGATGTCCATACGGTGACTGGGTTCGTCACGCTCTTAGGGATTGCGTGACCGGCCGTGCTCGCCACCGTCGCCAGCTGCGAGTTGGCGGAGCTGCGGGGCGATACGTATATTGGATCCGTAGAGTGCGACCGGAGGGATTGACGATACGCAGTAGGTTTAACTTCCGAAGGCCGATACCGAAGGACGAGTCGCTCTTTCACATATGTCCCTGAAACACTCTCTCGACGCCGTTCGACAGCCGGAGTACGTCGGCGAGAACCGGTGTCTTCCGTGTACCGCCGTCAACCTCGCTATCGCACTTGTCGGGTCAGCCACGATTGCCGGGGCGCTCGTGATCGCCGGCACGTCTCTCCCGCTGTCGGCCGGCGTAGGTGGTGTTCTCCTCGCCGGAAGCGTCGCGGCCATCTATCTTCGAGGGTATCTGGTTCCCGGCACGCCCACCCTGACGAAACGGTACATGCCACACTGGCTGCTCCGACGCTTCGGGAAGGCTCCGGAACCGGATCGGACAGCGACCGGCGATGTCGATGTCGAGGCGGTACTTTTCGAGGCCGACGCCATCGAGGAGTGTGCCGACCGTGACGATCTCTGTCTCACTGCCTCCTTCGAGACCGCGTGGCGATCCCGGTTAGACGCGGGCGACGACGACGGGCTCGACGCGCTCCTTGCGGGTGCCACGGAGACGGTCGACCCGGCGGCGGTAACGCTCGAACAGCTCCCCGGAACGTACGCGGCAGTCGCGAACGACGCCGTTATTGGCCGGTGGGAGTCGCGTGCGGCCTACCTCGCCGACGCGGCATCGGCTGCGGTCCTCCGGGATCGCTATCCGGGATGGAGCGGCTTGGAGTTCGTCGAGCGCACGGCGGTCGCCGGCGGCCTTCGCCCGTGGCTCGACCGCTGTCCGTCGTGTGACGGCACGGTGGAGTTGAACGAGGGGACCGTCCACTCCTGTTGTCGCGAGCGGCAGGTCGTCGCGTCGACGTGTAATGACTGTGGAAGCCGACTGTTCGAGGTCGACGTCTAACCGGAAGGCCGACGCCCGATACGGCTACCCTCTCGTTTCGATCAGGAGTTCCGACTCGGGTGACTCACCCATCATCGACCGGACTCGCTCCCACGAGAGGTCGGTCCGGGCAGTGACGGTTTCCGCGGCGATCGCGCCGCAGGCGTTCGCCACGAGCAGCGGCACCTGGTATTCGCGAGGGTCGTGTGGGAACGTCTCGCCGTCCGCCCCCGTGTCGCGGAGCGCCGCTCCGAGAAACCCTGCCGCGAACGCGTCGCCCGCGCCCGCGGTGTCGACCGCGTTGACCTCGAAGCCGGGGTGAGAGACATCGCCGTTCGGGGTGTGGACGGTCGCTCCCGATCCCCCGTGTTTCACGGCGATCACGCGGTCGGTCGGTGCTCGCGGATTGATGTCGGTCTCCGCCGCGAGCGCAGCCGCCTCTCGGTCGTTCACGAACAGGAGGTCGGCGGCGTGAAGCGCGGCGTCGTACTCGCGGTCCTCGACGCGTCGCCCGGGGTCGAAACTTCGAGTCACGCCCACTTCGGCCGCGCTCGTCGCCAGCGCGGCCGCGGTCGCCGGGTGCTGGCCGGTCAGATGGAGGTGGTCGGCGGCCGCGAGGGTGTCCCGGTCGAGGTCGGCGGCCGAGAAGGACTCGTTTGCGCCCTCGTTGGCGAGCAGCAACAGCTCCCCGCGGCCATCGACGATCACGTAGGTGACTGAGGTCGCCTTCCCGGCGTCGACGAGCACGTGTCCCGGGTCGACGCCGGCGTTCGCGAGTTCGCGCAACACCAGCGCGCCGGACTCGTCCCCGCCGACGCTGCCGAAGACTATCGAGCGCCCACCGAGCCCGCCGAGACCGACCGCCACGTTCGCCGCGCTGCCCCCGCCCGACTGTTCGAGCCGCTCGATCCGCGTTTCTCCGTCCCGCTCGGGCAACTCGTTGACGTGGATCGTCACGTCCCAGTTGATGTGCCCTGCGGCGATCACCTTCGGAGACCCGGTGTCGTCGTCCGGTCGGAGGTCGGGGTTCGTCGTCGGTCGGACGGAGTCGCCGTCGTCGCTCATGGCTCCGCCCACGGCTCGGCAGCACCCTCACCGAACAGCTCCCGCATCAGCGTCACGATGCTCTCAGGGGGGAACTGCCCGTGTTCGGTGACGATCGCATCCATGTACCGCGGCGGCGTCACATCGAACGCGGGGTTCTCGACCGTGATGTCGCCGATCGCCTCGCGGGCGTCTTCGTCTATCACCTCCGTCTCCGAGCGCATCTCGATCTCGACGGTGTGACCCGTCAGCGTCTCCGGATGGAGCTTGATCGTCTGGGCCGCAGTCATGATCGGTACGCCCCGCTCGCGAGCGTTGACGGCGAGTCCGGAGGTGCCGACCTTGTTGATCACGCCGCCGTCGGCCGCGATCGAGTCCGCGCCGACGACAACGTGGTCGACCGTATCGAGGTAGCGCCGCGCCGCGGAGTCGACGATGAGCGTGACGGGGACGCCCGCGTCACGGAGTTGTTCGGCGGTGATGTGCCCCTGATTGCGTGGGCGGGTCTCCTTGACGACCGCCGAGATAGATTTCCCCTGCTCGACGGCCGCTTCGATACACGCCAGCGCGTCCGTCGAGTGACAGTGGGTCATCACGGTGTCGCCGTCGGCGAGCCGGTTCGCACCGACCCGTCCCAGATCCGCCTGTGCGCGGTCGAGTTGGTCGACGAACTCCTCGACCGCGTCGACGACGTTCCGACGAATCGTCTCCACGTCTCGTCCGTCCATCCGCTGGAGGACGTATCGGAGGGCGTTCGGCAACGAGACGGCTGTCGGTCTCGTCTCGTGAAGGGTTCTGGCGGCGGTCCGCAGCGACGTACGGAAGGCCTCCGGCGAGTCGGCGTCGATCCCTTGTGCTTGGGCCGCGAGCGCCTCGGCGGCCGCACCTGCGATCGTCGCTGCGCCGCGGATCTCCATCGTGGCTATCGCCTCGGCGGTGTCACGTACCGAGGCGGTCGGTTCGTGTGCGGTCATACCGCTATCGTAGCCGCCGCGGTACTTATAAAACCGGCTCCGCCGTCGCGGTCGCGGACAAGGGGCCGTTTCAACGGTCGTTCACCATGACTGGCCCGTTGATCGATGACTGGAGTGAATAGCGTACTGCGTGTGTGTTGGCGTTTATAGTGAACGAGCGGTGTCGCTAGCGGCGGTTTATATACGATATCGCTCGGCTACTCGCCGTCCGGCTGCTGTCCGTAGCTCTCGAACTGCTCCTCGACTGCCGTGAGCTGGTCGTCGGTGAGCGTGTGCGGCTCGCCGACGGCCGAGGACTGGAGGTAGAGCCGACACAGGTCCTCCACGTGATGCGTGTTCTCGACCGCGGTTTCGAGATCCGGGCCGGTGACGACCAGTCCATGGTTCGCGAGTATAGCGGCGTCGGCGTCCGCCTCGGCCATCGCGGCGACGACGTTCGCGGCGAGTTCCTCGGTCCCGTACGGGGCGTACTCGACGAGCGGCACCTCCCGCCCGACCGAGACGATCATGTAGTGGA
>CAYRWH010000094.1:0-6659 GCA_964427935.1 uncultured Halobellus sp.
AGGTGACCGCCGACGGCGCAAAGTACTTCGTCGAGCCACAAACCGAACTCCGGACGCTCGCGGGCGGAGACGAGACGAGACCGTCGTCCGGGGCGGGTCAGTAGACGTACTCGTCCTCGCTGATCGTCACGTAGTTTCGTTTCGTCTTCCGCTTGTTCCACTTGTAGCCGACCAGGAGCTTCAGCGACTCCCACCCCGAGCGGTACGGCTGTGAGAGCAATCCGTCGCTCGTTTCGGCGCCGAGCATCGCGTCCGCCGCGCCGATGACGCGATTCCAGTCGTCCGGGCCGTACGCAGAAACCATGTCTGCCATCGTGACGTTCCGGACGATTTCGTCGCCGATCGCTTCCTTCCAGCGACGGTTGTAGGCGGCTAGGTCTCCCTCCCCGGCCAACTCGCCCGCGATCGCTCCGGTGCGGACGGCGACGTGGTCGCCGCCCTCGTGGAACGCAGAGGTCGTCCCCATCGCGCCGCCGACGACCGCAATTCCTGCGTCGACCGGCGAGTCAATCGGGCGAGTGGAGGAGATCGGATACGTCTCCGTCCCGTTCCGCTTTCCCGCCTCCTCGACGACGGGGAATGCCGATTCGACGTCGTACTCGTCGCCGAACTGCCACTCTAACAGTCGCTCGATGTACTCGGAGCCGCTCGGAATTGAGTCGTCATCGGGCGAGAGCAGCGCGTACTCGTCGGCGTCGAACGCGTCGATATCCATGCCGATGGGCATCGTCAGGCCGATCCGGCAGACTCGGTCATCATTGGGGAAGATCCACGGATAGGCGGTCTCGCCCGGGATTACCCCCCACCAGAAGACGATGGCGTCGTCGAACTCCTCGTACACCTCCTCGGGAACCCGTCGGTACTCCTGATACGCGATGTGATTTGCCTCCGGAGGCGCAAGCCGATCCGACCCGCCTTCGCCCGGAGGGAGGTACTCGTCGAGCACTCGGTTCGTGACGGTTCGCTGTGGACCGTCGGCGAGCACGACGAAGTCGGCACCGATCGACTCGTCGGAGGCGAGACGGAGGGTGTGACGCGGCGTGTCGTCGCCGGGAGCGACCGAGAGGTCCGTATCAATCCCACGAACCGACTCGCCAACGCGGTACTCCGCGCCCGCTTCCTCGGCACGGTTGCGCATCCAGTCGTCAAAGCGTGCGCGCTGGAAGGTGTAGCCGAATCCGTCGTACGAGGACTCGATACCGGTCGTATACAGCGTCGCCGACTCGCTCGGTCCGCGGAACTCCGCTCGGTTCAACTCCCGCTGGACGACGCCCTCGTCGAACTCGTCGGGGTGGATCCCCATGATGTCGACCCAGTAGTCCAAGATTCCGGCGGCGTCGGTGGAGTCGGGTCCCAATTCCTCCCGATCGGCCCGCGGCACCCCTTTTTCAAGCGCAAGAGCGTCAGCCCCGGCGCTCGCAGCCGCGTGCGCCGCTGCGGAACCGGCCGGACCGCCACCAACAATAGCGACGTCTACGCGTTCCATGTCCGGAGAGGTCACCGTTCGGGTATTAAATTCACGGTGTTGACGGACAGGACGGAGAGCGGTCCGCCAGCGTCGTCCCGGAGCGAAGGGCAGATCTTGCGACGAGAACGACCCGGGCAACGAGGCCGAGGTCGTATCCGTGTTCTAAACCCTTATGAGCGCGGACGTGCCACTCTCGGCCGTATGAGCGACCTCCCGGAGGATTTCGACTGTACCGTCACGAATTGGGAGTACATCTACGGGCTCTGTCGAAACGTCTCCAACGGGGTGAAAAGCGACGAGTTCGAGCCTGACGTGGTTGTCGCCCTGGCTCGCGGAGGATGGTTCGCGGGGCGGTGTATCTGTGACTTTCTCGGACTCGACGACCTCACGAGTCTCAAGATGGAGCATTACGTCGGGACCGCGGAGAAGGCCGACGAGCCGCAGATCCGCTACCCGATGCCGGAGGGCAGCGTCGAGGACAAAGACGTGTTGATCATCGACGACATCGCCGACACCGGCGGGTCGATCCGCCGCGCCGAGGAGTACGTCGAGGACCGGAACGCCCGCTCGGTGCGAACGGCGACGCTCCAACTGCTTGGAAGCTCGGAGTTCGAGCCCGACTTCGTCGGCGAGCGACTCGAACAGTGGACGTGGGTCGTCTACCCGTGGAACTTCATCGAGGATATGATCGACATTATCGAGGGAGCGATGGAGCGCGCAGATGCGACGACGTTCGACCGGGAAGCGATCCGACACCACCTCGAAGCGGACCACGGCGTCGGTCGGATCGAGATGGAGGTGGCACAGCCGGGACGCCTGGATGAGGTCTTAGAGGAGATGGTCCGTCGCGACGTGGTCGAACGGACCGGCATCGACCAGTGGACGCTCGTCGAGTGATCGAGGAGTCGAAATGACCGCTCGGGAGAGTGACGACGCGCTCGACGCTGTCATCGACGCCTACGCGCTGAAAGACGAGCGGCGAACCGGCTGGCAGCTCCGCGGCGTCGAGGGGCCAGAGTCGGTCGCCGCTCACTCGTGGGGTGTCGCCTACCTCGTGTTGGCGCTCGGGGACCGGTTCGCCGCGGAGTTGCCGGGCGTCGACATCGACCGAGCGCTCCGGCTGGCAGTCGTCCACGACGTTGCCGAGGCGGAGACCGGCGACGTGCCGACGCGGGCCGACACGACCGCGGAGACGCCGGACGCAGACGCAGAGAGGAGTACTGAACGCGCCGCGATGGAGACGCTTGCCGGTCCGCTCCCCGACCGGATCCTTGACGCGTTCGAGGCGTACGAGGCGAAAGAACGTCCCGAGGCGGTTCTCGTCAAGGAGTGTGATCTGCTCGACACCTGTCTACAGGCGATCGTCTACGAGCGCGACGGGCGATACGATCCTGCGGACGGCGACCCCGACGCCTTCCGCGAGTACGACGGGCTCGACGAGTTCTTTGTTACGACGGAGCGTCGACTCCGTACCGAAACCGGACGGAGGCTGTTCGAACGACTCCGTGCTCGGTATCAGTCCGAACGGTCTCCCGAGCGAGAGTCGGCACACGACGAGTGACGTACCTCGGGCGAGCCTCGTAGCAGTTGCTTCGACACCGGTAAACCGTCGCCACGCAGACACCGACCACATGGCCGACCGAGACGACGCGGGAGGGAGCGGTGACACTGACGGGCCGGGAGAGGGCGGTCCAATCGCCGTCGAGACCGAGTCACGCCTCGCCCATCGCTGGCGAACTCTGGACCGAGGCTGGCAGGCGCTCTGTCTTGGACTCGCAATCGTCGGGGCCCACGTGCTCATATACGCCGTCTGATGGGGGTTTTCGCCGATATTAGGCCGTACGCACCAGGTCTGGGGCTGCTCGTCGGTGGCGGGGTCATCGCTCACCTCGTCGCGGGGGCGGTTCCGGGCGTCCAACCCCTCGTCGTTGCCGTCGCGGTCGGTGTGATCGTCGGCAACGTCGTCGGGGTTCCCGACGCGCTCGCGCCCGGGGTGAGTGTCCACAAGCTCTCGTTAGAGACTGGGATCGTTCTACTCGGCGCAGCGGTCGTGATAGCGGAGTTTCTGGCCGCGGGCCCGACCGTGCTCGCGCTCGTCGTTGGGGTCGTTGCCGGCGGACTGCTCCTCTCGGAGGCGGTCGCACGGCTCCTGTTTCGGTTGGACGGAACGACGCCGTCGCTGCTCGCGGCAGGTGCGAGCATCTGTGGCGTCTCCGCGGTCGTCGCCGTCGGGCGAGTGCTGGAGGCGCGCGGGACCGCGCTCACGTTTGCGGCCGCGACGATCCTGCTTTTCGACGCGATCACCCTCGTCGCGTTCCCGCTGGCGGGCGAGTGGCTCGACCTCTCTGCCCGACAGTTCGGGACGTGGGCGGGGCTGAGCATGTTCTCGACCGGACCGGTCGCGGCCGCGGGGTTCGCCCACTCGCCGGAGGCGGGCCAGTGGGCGACCGTAACAAAACTCGCACGCAACTCGCTGTTAGGCGGCGTCGCAATCGCGTACTCCGCCGCGTACGCCGCCCGGTCGGCGACGGAACCCGAAGCGCGGAAGCTGTGGGCGGAGTTCCCAAAATTCCTGCTCGGCTTCCTCCTCGTCGCCGCCGTCGCAAACAGCGGGCTGCTCCCGCCCGCCGCGCTTGACTCGATCACGGCCGTCTCCGACGCACTGTTTACGCTGGCGTTCGTCGGACTCGGCCTCTCGATCCGCGTCTCTGAGATGCGCCAAGTGGGGGTCGCACCCGTTGGGGTCGTTCTCGTCCACCTGCTCGTCGTGAGCGCAGTGACGCTGGCGGCAGTACAGTGGCTGCTGTAGCCCGTCAGCCGCTTCAATCCTTATAAGTAGCGAGCGGTCGAGCACTCGATCATGAGCACCATCGGGTTCATCGGCGGCAGCGGCATCTACGAGGCGCTCCCGCTCAACGACGTGCGCGAGGTCGAGTACAACACGCCATACGGCAAGCCAAGCGACGCCGTCACGATCGGCGAGTTCGGCGAGACGGGCCGAGAGGTTGCGTTCCTCCCGCGACACGGGTCGAACCACGGCGTCTCGCCGACCGACCTCCCGTATCGCGCGAACATGTACGCCTTAAAAAAGGCCGGCGTCACCCACGTGTTCGCGTCGAACGCGGTCGGGAGCTTAAAAGAAGAGCTGGAACCGGGGACGCTCGTCGTCCCCGACCAGATCTACGACCGGACGAAGAACCGGGATCTCTCCTTTTACGGCGACGGCGTCGTCGTCCACCAGCCGTTCGCGGACCCGTACAGCCCCGAACTCGTCGATCATCTCTCCGTCGCCGCCGCGTCGACGACCGACGACGACACGAAGGTCGTGAAGGGCGGCACCTACGTCTGTATTGAGGGCCCACAGTACTCGACGCGCGCCGAGTCGGAGTTTTATAAGTCACAAGGATGGGATCTGGTCGGCATGACCGCGATCCCAGAGGCGAAACTCGCCCGTGAGGCCGAGATCGCGTACGCAACGATCGCCGGTGTCACCGACTACGACGTCTGGAAGGCAGACAGCGAAGTGACGCTCGAAGAGGTCTTAGAGAACGCCGAAAAGAACCAAGAGGCGATCAAAGCCACTGTCGAGGAGGCCGTGCGAACGCTCCCGGACGATCTGGAGTGTGACGCCCACACCGCGCTGGAGGGAACCGTCAACACGCCCACCGAAGCGATCCCCGAGACAACCCGCGAGCGCGTCGAGCCGCTGCTGGGCGAGTACTTATAACTCAGGCCTGCGGTGCGGTGGCGTGCCTCCGAGCGGCCGAGCGGAGCGAGGCCGCGAGGAGTCCGCGAGGGACGCGGTGAGCGCTCGGAGAGCGCGAACCGCGAGGCTGGGGAGGTGTGAGGTGCGGTTGCGGTCCCGCGAGCGAAGCGAGCGGGAGCAGGGAAGTCGCAGCCCGCGCAGCGAACGGAGTGAGCGAGCAGGACCATCTTCCGGAGGTGCGGGGTGGGACTCAAAGGGGCAGGGAGCGGGGCCGACCGGAGGGAGGCCCCGACAGCGAACGGGCCGGAGGCCCGTGAGCCGCGAGGGCGAAGCACCCCGCGGTAAGCACCGCAGCGAGCGGTAGCGAGCGAGGCGCGCAGCAAGGCGCGCAAGCCGTCGCGGCTGGGGCTTTGGTGGTGTTCGCCGTCGATCCGCAATCAATCACTTATAACCGAGCGGCTGGGGCTTCGGAAACGACTGTGACCCCGAGAACGTCTCAGTCCGCGACAGCTTCCGACTCTCCGGTCATCGCCGACGGGTCCTTAACCCACAGGTCGCCGAACAGGTCGTCCTGTTGGAGCCGGACCGAACCCCGGTGTGCCATGAACAGCAACGCGAGGTACGTCATAAACGGGCGGCCACCGGCACTCTCGATCTCCGCGAACAACACCTCTGTCCGTCCGCGCTCGAACTGTGTTCGGAGAACGTTGTCAATATCCACGATCACCTCCTCGATGTCCTCGTCGTGGGTGCGGTCCGTCGCCTCCCCGGCGGTCGGCTCGCCGTCACGACGGAACTCGTCGCCAGCGTGATAATCGAGGGTCTGTGTGCCGCGCTCATAGCCGCTCGGCGACTCCGAGGTGTCGTACTCACGGGAGTCCTTCCACCACGAGCCGCGTTCCGCCTCCCGAAGCTCCCGGACCAGTTCATCAAGCGTCTCTGGTGACCCTCGGGTGTTCTTCCGTTCGAGCCGACGGTCCATCTCCGCCTCCAGCTCGTCGACCGGGTCGAAGTCGCCGTCGGCCGGATCCGGCGCGCCGCCCTCCATTGCAACCTCCCACGGCTCCGGTTCGGGCTCCTCGTCTGCGTCGTCGTCGGCAAGCATTCCGTCACTTTTCATCCGAAGCAGGACGCTGGCGTAAAACAGCGCGCGTCCGGTCGTCCGGAGATCCGTCTCGTCGAGTCGCTCTAGGAAGGCGTCAGTGACCTGTACAATATCGATGTCCCACGGCTCGATCTCACCCTCCTCGGCGAGTTGGACGAGCAACTCGACGGGCTCCACCTCGTCGTCCGACGACCCGGACGCGACCCCGTTGTCCAACGACTCGGAACCGCCAGCCATTTGATCGCTCACAACGCCGTCATCGACTCCCGTCTCGTCAGCAGCCTCCGTCTCGTCAGCAGCCTCCGGTTCGTCAGCAGCCTCCGTCTCGTCAGCAGCCTCCGTCTCGTCAGCAGCCTCCGTCTCGTCAGCAGCCTCCGGTT
>CAYRWH010000095.1:0-6640 GCA_964427935.1 uncultured Halobellus sp.
CAGTTGCGACCCGGACGTATTTATTTTTGCCCGATCGTCTGACGCGAGTCGGACGCCGAGTGGCCCGTGAGCCGGTCGATCCACGGATGTGCGAGACAGCCGATCCGCGGCGTGGCGGTCTCAGGCCGGGTCGATCGGGAACCGATCTTCGGTCTCGCGTGAGACCTCCGCCGGACGGACCGTCTCCCCGTCGACCTCGACGGGCTCTCCCGCCGCGAGTTTGCCGAACGCCGGTCCCTCGGGGACACCGCGGATGGCGGCCCGCTCCGGGTCGAACGCCGTCTCCCGGGCAACGACTGCGTCCGGGTCGTCCGCGGCGGCTGTCCGGTCGATCGTCACCTCGTCGTAGTCGGTTTCGAGCACGCCTGCGAGTTCGGCGACGAGGGCAGCGTAGCCCGGCTCCGTATCGGCGGCCGCAAACACAACCCGGCCGGCCGCCCGAGTGCCGGCCTGCTCTGTCTCGAACGCGACAGCAGTCGTCTCGACCGCCGCGCGGGCAGCCCGTTGGTCGATTCCCTGTGCCCGCGCGAGGAGGTCGGCGGGAAACTCGCGGACGACGACCGCCTCGCGTGGGTCACGCTCCGAATCCGGAGGAACTACGGCCCCGAACCGGAGCCCTTCCGCGACGGGCGTAACGGCCGATTCGAGCGTCTCGACCAGCGTGAGCGGGCGGTCGCCGACCGCACGCACCCACGTCTCGCTCACGACCCGGTGGCCGAGCGACTCGACCGTCTCGGCGAGCGTGGGGCGGTCGCCCTCGATGACGGCGTGTGCCGCGGTGCTCCGCTCGAAGGCGGCCGCGATCACGTCCCGGTTCGCGTCGGGCGCGCCCATCTCGCCGAGCCCCCAGTCCGCCGCGACGTGGCCGACCGTCCACTCGGTGTCGCGGACGATCCGCGTGAACCGCGGCGCGTAGTGGCCGCCGCCGAAGCCGACGACGTGACGGGGCCGGTCGTCCGCGCCGACGAGAGCCGGTCCGGTTCCTCGGAGGTCGAGCACGGCCTGAGCGACGGCTCCCGCGGCCGCCGGATCCGACCACTGTGACTCCGCAGAGCCGACCTCGACGAACAGCGAGGGGACTGCCGTGTCGGTCGGGCCGTGGTGGGTACACTCGATCCCGACCTCGTACCCCTCCGGCGCGTGGGTCGCGAGCGCGTCGACGACCCGGCTCACCGCGCCGGGCGCGGCCCGCGAGAGCGTCCGCGGCTCCCCACCGTACTCCGCCGGCCCGAAGTTGCCGGTGACGTGAGCGGTGAGCAGCCGACCCGTTTCCCCGGAGTGCCGCGAGACGAAAACGAGGAACTCCACCGTGCTCCCGTTCTCGCCCTCCCCGAACGCGGCCGCCGGGTTCGACAGATCGATATGGAGGTCGTCGAACTTGCGGAGTTCGAACCCGTCGGTTCGGTAGTAGGTGCCGCCCCCTTCGGCGTCCGGGCGAGTCGCGTCCTCGTGGCGCGTCCAGTCGCCGATCGCGAGGAGTCGCTCGCCGATGTGTTCGGAGGCGCTGTCGGCCCGACTGACGACGATGCCTATCACACCCGGTGGTCCGGTGGGGGCGACGGAATATCCGTCGGTTCGCGGTCGGATCGTGTGTAGGGGCTTATAAACCGATGACCGCGCGGAGATCGGTGTGGTCGACGTGGCGTTCGCTTATAAGCCGTTGCCAGCGCGGTGGCCGGCTCCTCCGACGCTCTCGTCGCTCGTTTATTGTCGTTGATCACCGAGCTACGGTAAGCCCTTCTGCGCGTTCACCAACTTTTCGTTACCGTTTTCGACCGCTGTCCACCACGTCTTCAGTACAGCGATCGTGACTAGTTCAGGTGGTTGCTCGACCCCGATACAGGATCGGGTATGTGCGTCGAGATCTCCCGGCGGGTGGAAATGCCGTACCGGCTTGCTGGTGGTTTCATTCGCCGCCTCGCGCCCGAACCTGAATTCCAGTCCGTCTTCCCGGTAGTGGTATTTGTAGTCGCCGTTCTCCCACCACTGAATATCGAAATACCCACCTCGCTTGTGGATTCCGGGGGTGACAGTGACCCGTGCCGCTCTGAGGTCTTCCCCTTCCCGGTGTTTGAATGGCTGTCCCTTCCGATACCGAAACCGGACGTTGCTGACTCCCTTGTCGAGTTGGTGGCGCATCTGCTCCACACTCTCATCGATCGCTTTCGAATCGATTCGGGAGCCGTTTCCCATCCCCATTACTGGAGTGATGACTGATTTCCAGTGGGTGGCGTTGTCCGACTACCGGGCCGTCTTTCTCCTGATTCAGTCACGGAGAGCGTCTGTTCTTTTGCTTCTTTGAGGCGGTATGCCGCTCTGAGGTGGCTGAGCTCTCGTTCAGCTGTCCGCCAGTGAGAGACGTCGTCGAGTTCGGCTCGGGTGAGTTCCGCATCCGAAATCAGGAGTTCTTCAGGATCGGTTGTATCATATTTGGCTTTGTACTCCGCGAGTTCCTGTTTCACTCGCTGGATCTGATCGACAAGCGTTTCGCTCCCGGCGAGTTGCCGGATCTGTTTGAGGAGATGCCACTCCGGGTCGCGGTCGTACAGCGTCCCGGAGTCCGTCTGATGACTCCTCACGATACCCGCTTCGGTAAGCTTGTTGAGCGTGGCTCTGGCTTTTGTTTCTGAGACGAGAGCCACATCCGCAAGGTCGCCCGCCGATTTCGGAGTCGTTGTTCCCTTGCTCACCGTACGGATTCGCTCGTCCGCAGTAGTCTCGCTTTTCCACTCTGCGGCCGCGAAGTCATCGACATCCTCGTAGGTATCCCCATCAACAGCGAACGGGTCGATATCAGCTACCGTGACCGGGTCGTCCGGTAGTTCTTCTTCAGTAGGAAACTCGGTGGGGCCGTCAGGAGATGGTGACTCGTCGGGCATACACTACGCTACATCCTAGGAACAGATATATGTTTCCGAGCCATATATATGAGGATTCTACTCACGCCGTTGCGGACGCGGTACGCCCGAACACGTCCGTTATCGATCCCAGCCACGATCACGGGATCAGCAAATAAATGAAGCCGACGTAGGCGACGACGAGGACCGCACCGTCAACCCGCGAGAGCCGCTTCCCGCGGTACATCAGTCCGACCAGAAGGAGGGTGAAGGCGATCAGCGCCGGGAACTCGAACGCGCGGACGCCCGCGCTCACGCTGATGGGAGCGATCAGCGCTAAGATCCCGATCACGGCGAGCACGTTGTAGATGTTCGAGCCAACCACGTTGCCGACGCTGAAACTCGCCTCGTCGCGGACGGCGGCGACGACGCTCGCGGCGAGTTCGGGCAGCGACGTGCCGATTGCGAGGACGGTGAGCCCGATAAAGAGATCGGTGAAGCCGGCGGCCGCGAGCAGCTCACGACCGCCCTCGATCAACCAGCGCGAGCCGAGCACCAACGCAACGATCCCGCCGATCACGGCCGCGACATCGCGCGGCTCCGCGTCCGGCATCTCCTCGCGTTCGCCCGCCGAGATCCCGGCCTGCGTCCGTTGGATCCGCCGCAGGACGACGGCGGTGAACGCGACGAGCGCGACGAGGAGGACGACCCCCTCACGAGGACCGATCCGGCCGTTCCAGCCGAGCGCGACGAGGAGGAACGCGGCGAGCACCATGAAGGGGACGTGACGCTCTAAGACGGTTGCGGAAACCTCAAGCGGGCGGATCAGCGCGGCGACGCCCAACACGAGACCGACGTTCGCGATGTTCGAGCCGACGATCGCGCCCAGACCGATGTCGGTCGAGACGGTGACCGCGCCGAGCACGGCGACGAACAGCTCCGGGGCGGTCGTCGCGAACGCGACGACGGTGACGCCGACGGTCGACGCCTTGAGACCGACCGCAAGCGCAAGGTCTCGGGCACCAGACACCAGCAGCTCCGCACCGAGGTACAACAGCCCCACGCCCGCGGCGAGGAGGACGAGTTCGGTGAGCGGGGAGCCGAGCGGCACGCCCGACGATTCACGCCGTCGTGGCAAAAACGCCGCGGTGTGGAGGCCGTGAGGAACCTACCTGTTCAGGCGCTCCGTGCGCGGAACTCACCGTGTTTCATCCCGATGAGGAAGACGACCGCCGCAAACGCGATCATCGAGGGAACGACCATCGTCAGGGTCGTGTTGAGCGCCATCATACCACCGCCGACGAGCCCCCCGGTGCCGAGCGCGATGAGCAGGACCACCAGACCGGCCGCGAGTGGAAGGTTAAACTCCATATCCTCAGTGGGGCTCGTGTGAAAGTAAGCGTTCCGTCCGCGGCCCGCTCGGATCGCCCTATCCCCGTGTCAGTTCACGCGTGAACGATGTCGTCGTCCGCGTCACCGCGCTCATCGTCCGGCAGCCGGAGATCCCCCTCCAGCGAGACGGTTGCGTCGCCCCCGACCTCGACGAGGTCGTCGGTCTCGCCGGCGCGAACGCGGACGTGTCCCGGCCGGTCGAGGAAGTGGCCCTGCTCGAACCGGAGTTCGTCGGGGAACTCGCCGTCGAACGCCTCGACGGCTCGGAGGTACCCCCCGACCGCGCCGCTTGCGGTGCCCGTCACCGGATCCTCGTCGATCCCGACCGCGGGCGCGAACGCCCGGCCGTGAAGCGTCGAGTCGGCGGTAAGCGTGTCGAAGGTGAACGCGTACACGCCCGCGACATCGAACTCCTCGGAGAGCGCCGCGACCGCCTCGGCGTCCGGTGTCGCGTCGCCGAGTCGTTCGAGGAAGTTGACGGGCACGACGAGAAACGGAAGTCCGGTCGACGCAACCGCGACCGGGAGGTCTGCGCCAACGTCGCGCAGCGCGGCCGGGTCGATCCCGAGCGCGGTGCCGAGTCGGTCGGCGTCGAGCGCCTCAGGGTCGACAACGTCGACCGTTGGCGGCTGTTGACGCATCCACACGCGTCCCTCGTCGGTCACGGTTACCGTCAGATCGCCGACGTTCGTCCGGAGACGGTGTTCACCGGCGTCGACGGTCCCGTCGGCGAACAGGGTCGCGTACGCCGCGATCGTCGCGTGTCCGCAGAGGTCGACCTCCGTCGTCGGCGTGAAGTACCGAAGCCGGTGGTCGGCGTCCCCGTCGCTCGCGGGCGTCACGAACGCGGTCTCGGACGCGCCCAGTTCGGCCGCAATCCCTCCCATCTGATCGTCGCGCAACCCTGTCGCGTCGGGTACCACGCCGGCGACGTTGCCGGCGAGCGGCTCGTCGGTGAACGCGTCGACGAGCAGCGTGCGTCGTGTCTCCATGCGGATCCCTCAACGGCCGCCCGCAAAAGGCTCCCGGGACACCTGCTCGTCGCGGACAACGGCACCGACGCCCGCGGTTGCGGTCCGGTCACCGCCGCGTGAACGATGTCAACGCTTTTCCTCCCCAGTGTAGATATGGACGTATGGGCCTCTTCGATCGGTTACGCGGGAGCGACACACCGCGTGTTGCGTTTCTCGGGATCGACGGACTGCCGTTCGATCTCGTCGCCGACAACCCGGAGACCTTCCCGACGCTGTCGGCAATCGCGGACGAGGGTGCCGCCGGCGCGATCGACAGCATCGTCCCGGCGGATTCGAGCGCCTGTTGGCCGGTGTTGATGAGCGGCGTCAACCCCGGAGAAACCGGTGTGTACGGGTTTCAGGACCGGGAGATAGGGAGCTACGACACGTATGTGCCGATGGGGCGGGACGTACAGGCGACCCGCGTGTGGGACCGGGTGACGGCAGCCGGCAAGGACGCGACCGTGCTCAACGTCCCGGTGACGTTTCCCCCACAGCGAAATCTCCAACGGATGGTGTCCGGGTACCTCTCGCCGGGCGTCGACGAGGCGGCACACCCCGAGGAGCTGCGGACCTATCTCGCGGACAGCGACTACACGCTGTCGCTCAACGCGAAGTTGGGGCACAGGACGGACAAAACCGAGTTCATCGAACACGCACGTGAGACGCTGGACGGACGGGCGGCGCTGTTCAAGCGATACGTCGAACGCGACGACTGGGACCTGTTCGTCGGCGCGTTCACGAGCCCCGACCGTGTCAACCACTTCCTGTGGGGCGATCACCTCGACGGTGGGACGTACGCCGAGGAGTTCATGGAGTTCTACGCCGCACTCGACGCGCACATCGGGTCGATCCGGGAGACCCTCCCCGACGACGTTCGGCTCGTCGTCGGCTCCACACACGGGTTCACGCGGCTCAAATACGACGTGTACTGTAACGAGTGGCTCGACCGAGAGGGGTGGCTCTCGTACTGGGACGACGACCACGAGTCGCTGTCGGACATCGCGGACGACGCCCGGGCGTACTCGCTCGTTCCCGGCCGGTTCTACGTCAACCTTGAGGGACGCGAGCCGAACGGAGTCGTCCCGGAGTCGGAGTACGAGGACGTTCGAGCCGAGCTAACGACGGCGCTGGAGTCGTTGGAAGGACCGGACGGAAACCCGGTGGTCGACCGCGTCGTCGAGCGTGAGACCGCCTTCCGCGGAGACCACGACGAGATCGCCCCCGACCTCGTCGCGGTCCCGAACAACGGCTTCGACCTAAAAGCGGGGTTCCGGCCGCGCGAACGGGTCTTCGACCCGGACGGACCGCGAACGGGAATGCACACCTTCGAGAACGCCGGCCTGTTCGTCGACCACCCGGCCGCGACCGTCGAGGACGCGGACCTCCTCGATGTCG